>DATLZA010000195.1 GCA_035574235.1 Planctomycetota bacterium
GTCAGGAGGTCCTTGGTCTCCTGGTGCCGGGAGCGCGCCGCTTCCGTCGCCAGCCCCGCCTCCCGCGCGGCGGGGTAGAAAAGGGCCTCCTCGACCTCGAAGTGGAGGTCGATCTCCGCTTCCAGGCGCGCGAGAAATTCCCGGACCGCCGCCGCGTCCGCGGGGAATCGGGACGCCAGGAGCGTTTCGATTTTCCGGTGTTCCTTCTCGAGGAGATCCGTCGCCTTCATGGGGAGAAGCCCTTTCCACCCCCTATGAGCCCCGGAGCGCGCGCGCGGTTACGGCCGCCGCGCGGAGGCGGAAAAGGGATTCCCCCGGCGCGCGGGTCCTACCGGACGACCAGAACGGCGTTCTCGGTCCCGAAGGGGTTCGGAACGCGGCGGTCCAGACCCGGCACGTCGCGCCACTGGCCGTCCACGATGAGCCGGCACTGATATTCGCCCGGCGGAAGTTCGAGATCGGCGACCCAATCCCCGTCGGGTCCGGGCTGGAGGCGCAGGCGGTCGGTGGCCCAGCCGGTGAACTCGCCCGTCAGGATCACTTCCCGCGCTCCGTCCAGGCGGACGCGGAAGGGGATGCGGCGCCGAGCGCCCGGGGCGGGCGCCGGCTGGGACGGGGAAGGAGACGTCCTGGGAGACTTGCGAACGGCCATGGTGCACTCCTCGGGAAATGCGGGAAACTCCGGACCGAACAACGGCTCCGAATGTATCAGGATCTTCCGCCGGATCAAGGGGGATTCGACGCGCCGGCGGCGGTCAGGGCGACGGATGCACCCGGAGGCCCCGTTCGCGGAAAGCCGCCAAGGCCTGCTCGATCCGGCGCGCCGTGCCTCGGAGCTCGAGCCGGAACCAGGAGGTTGTTTCCGTGATCCGACCCCGGAGAAGCTGGAACCCCACCCGGGGCGGCCGGACCATCGTGCGTCCGTCCGGCACTTCCACGTCCACCCGCACCGCTTTCATAAGGACCTCCGCTTCAAGCGGTGGGGAAGGGGAGCAAATCGCATGCCGTGTCGCGGCGGGTGGGACGGCGGTTGCGGGGATACCGGGCGGTAGGGGGTTGGGATTTTTTCCTACCGGGCGGTAGTTCGGGCTTCAGGGTTTCCGGAGGGCGTCGAGGTACCCTTGGGCTTCCCGGGCTTCGGGACGTTCGGGGTAGTCGCGGACGAGTTCCTCGAAGATCTCGAGCGCCTGCCCGGTTTTTCCCTCCAGGAGAAACGCCTTGGCCGCCTTGAGGAAATACTGGGCCGCCCGGGCGCGGGGGTCCCCGGCGGAAGGGGCGGCGGGGGCGGCCGGCGGGGGCGAGCTTTCCATGATCTGGCGCTGGATGCCGTCGTAGTCCCGGATGAGACGCTCTCCCTCGGCCGTCAGGAAAGCTCTTCCTTCCCGGCGGGCGTCTTCGGCCCGCGCCCGCAGCGATTCCAATTCCGCCTCCAGAGCGCCCTCCCGGTCGCGGAGCCGGATGAGCTCCTCGGGAGAAAGCTTCTCGCGGGCGCGCTGGTAGAGCTCGTTCATCTTCTGGGCGCGCCCGGCGAAAGTGCGGATCGCGGCGCGGCTGAAGGCGGCCGCCTCGAGCGTTCGGCCCAGATTCCAGTGGTAGGCGGCCATCGCGTCCCAGAGGTCGCTTTCGAGGGGGTACTTGGCCAGGCCCTCCCGCCATGCCGCCAGCGCCTGCTCGCCGCGCCCCAGGTACGCCAGGGCGACGCCGAGCTCATGGTAGCACTTGCCGCCCGATTCCGGCCAGGGCCGGATCTGGAGCGCCCGGACCAGATAGGCGGCGGCCGGAGCGAACCGGCCCGTGCGCCGGTAGATGAGGCCGAGTTTGTAGTGCGTGTCGGCGTTGGGGAAATCTTCGGCGAGCGCCTTGCTGAAAAAGGTCTCCGCCAGACGCGCGGCGGCGGCGCTTCGGCGCTCCTGGGCGTCCTTGAGGAGCCGTTCCGCCAGGGCGAGCGACTTGGCCGCCCGGGCGGGATTGCCTTCCCTCCGCGCCAGCGGCACGAAAGCGTCGGGCTGGACGTCGTGGAGGGGAATCGCCATGCCGCCGGCCTCTCCCCGGCCCCACTCGCCCCACGTGACGAGGCCCACCGCCCGCCCGCGCGCGTCGCACACCGGGCCTCCCGAATTTCCGGGAAAAATGCCCGCCTCGAGGTCGAGATACCCGGGCATGTCCACGAACCGGTCGCGTTGCCGCAGCCGCCCTTCGACGAGCACCTTTCGATGCCCTCCGTGGCTGGCGGGATACCCCACCACGTAAACCCGTTCGCCCGGAAGGGGCGCCTCCTCCGCCCGCCGCATCGGATTCAGCGCCAGCGGATGCTCGGACGGATCGAACCGCAGAAGCGCCAGGTCCTTCTTCGGATGAACGCCGAGGAGCGTCACGCGGCGGAAATAGACGCTCCGCCAGCCCTGATCCGTGAGGGCCTCGACCTCCACGTGGAAGGGAAGCGGCGAGACGACGACGTGCGCGTTCGTGAGGACCAGGCCCTCCGCGTTCAGAAGGACGCCCGAGCCGTAGCCCTCCGGATTGCGCACGGCCACCACGGAGGCGCGGACCGCCGCCATGACTTTGGACGCCTCGTCCGGATCCGTGAGCTCCTGCGAGCGGGCAAGGCCGGCCGCCAGGAACAGAACGATCACGCTCCCGTTCAACGAACGTGCCCCCCGACAAGTATATCCGGACCTACCGGAGGGCCTCCAGGATCCGAGCCTCGTCCCAGCCCTCCGCGCTCACGTCCAAAGCCTGGGGTTGTCCCGCCGCGGCGTAGGCCGCCCGCACGGGAGCCTCCGCGAACTTTCCCGCGGCGCGATGGAGCGCCAGGCGATCGGGCGCCGCCAGCATCGCCGCGCTGCGCAGCCCGCCGAGCCTCCGGAGGTGCGGATGCGCCCGCGGACCGCTCCAGGCCGCCTCGTCCTCTTCGTCGAATCCGCCGAGGTCGATCACCGTGCGGCGCACCGCTCCCGGCGGGACGAGCGCCCGCGCCAGGAGCGTCACGGGTCCCGCTTCCCCCAGGCCCACGAGCCGCGCATCGCCCGCCGCGGCGGCCTTGAGGAGGCCCTGGTCGAGAATCCGGGCGATCTGCCGGGCCAGGTCGGTCCGGAAATAGCAGGTCGGGAAGCGCCGCTGCTGCTCCGCGTTGCCGCCGGCCGGAGGGGCGGGATCTCCGAGCGGCGCATCGAGCGCGACTTCGAACACCGTCTCTCCCCGGGCCCGCAGCGCGTCGCCGAGCGGCCGGAGCTCCGCCGCCCGGGCGGCCACGAGCACGGTCGCCCGCCCGGACGGGTTCGCGCGCGGCGTCGCTTCCGCGGGCCACGACGCGCCCAGGACCTGCTCGAACGCCGGGAGGAACAGCCCGCGGAAGCGTTCCAGGCCCGCCGCGTCGCGCGGCGCGAGGGAGGCGAGCTGAGCGCGGACGCGCTCGCGCAGCAAGTCCCGCAGGCGGTCCGCGCCGGCGGCGTCCGGCGGCACTTCGCCCGCCGCCGAGAGGTCTTCCCGGCGGATCGGCGGCGTTTCGGGTTCGGGGATCCGGTCCCGTTCCGGCGCGCCCTGGAGCCAGCGGGCGAACCACGCGTAGACCGCCTCGCGGGAGTCCTTGTTGTAGTTGTGCGGCGCGGCGAACTGGACGACCCGGAAGCGTTCCGGAACGCCCAGTTTCTGATAGACGCGGCCGATGGCGGGTCCCTCGAGATCGGGATTGTGGCGCGTCCAGTCTCCGGTGCAGGAAACCAGAAGGAGCGGCCGGGGGGCCGTCGCGGCGGCGATCTCGACGTTGTTGAGATCGATCCGCAGGAACGGCGCGTTCTCGCAGGAGCATCCGCCCTGAAACTCGGCGGCCACCATGTTGACGGGCGCCGCGCAGGCGATGCGGTCGTCGATCGCGGTCAGGAGAAAGGTCTGCGTCCCGCCGCCGGACGCTCCCGTGGCGCCGATCCGCCGCGGATCCACGTCCGGCAGCGACGCTACGAAGTCCACCGCGCGCAGGCTGTTCCAGGTCTGGAGTCCCAGGAGGCTCATGCCCCAATCCGGATCCTGGAACTGGTGGGGAAGCTGCCGGAAGTCGCCGTACCCCACCATGTCGTACATGAAGCAGACGAATCCCAGCCGCGCGAAGGTGAGGCCCCGGGCGGGCAGGTCCCCCTGGTCGGTGCGGGTGAAGCGGCCGTCCTTCCAGTGGCCGTGAGGGGAGACGACGGCGGGGAACGGGCCCTCGCGGCCGCGCGGGCGGTAGAGGTTCCCGGTGAGGTAGAAGCCCGGCCAGGTTTCGAGGATCACCTTTTCCACGGTGAAGCCGTCGTATTCGAGCTTCCCGAAGATCCGGGGTTTGAGCGCCGGCCGCTCGAATTCGGGCCAGAGTCCGGCCGACACGAGAATCCGGGTGCGGATTTCCCCGCGGCGGCGTTTCCAGAGCTCGGCGGAGGCGGCGTATTTCTCGAGGCGCCCCCGCCATGCGGGTGGGGGTTCCTGGGCGCCCGCCGCCGCCAGGGCGAGCGCCACCGGAAGCGCGAGGCGGATCATTTCATGTCCCTCCAGTCCGGGATACGCCCGCCGGCGGTCAATCGGCGCCGATTCCGACGTAGGTGCGGACTTTCTCTTCCTCGAACTTGCGTTCCGCTTCCGGCTCGCGCGACAGAAGCGTGACGGCGACGCCCGCCAGGAACGCGGCGGCCATCGAGAAAAGTCCGGGGCTCTTATAGGGGAAGATCGCCTCGGGCTTCTTGAAGATGTCCACCCAGACCGTGGGGCTCAGGACGATGAGAGCCGTGGCGGTCACCAGGCCCGCGACCATGCTGGCGACGGCTCCGGCCGTGGTGAACCGTTTCCACGTGATCGAAAGCAGAAGCGCCGGGAAGTTGGCGCTGGCGGCGATCGCGAAGGCGAGTCCGACCATGAAGGCGACGTTCTGCCCTTTGAAGAGGATGCCGAGGAGGATCGCCAGCGCTCCGAGCGCCAGCGTGGCGATCCGCGCCATGCGCATTTCCTCCCGTTCGTTCGAGCGGCCGTGCCGCACGACGCCCGCCCAGAGGTCGTGCGAAAGCGCCGAGGCGCCGGCCAGCGTGAGGCCGGCCACGACCGCCAGGATCGTGGCGAACGCGACGGCGCTCAGGAATCCGAGGAAGGGCCGTCCGCCCAGGGTTTCCGCCAGGAGCGGCGCCGCCATGTTGCCGCCTTTGTCCATCCGGACGATCAGGTCCTGTCCCACGAGCACCGCCGCGCCGTAGCCGATCGTGAAGGTCAGGATGTAGAAGTACCCGATCCAGCCGGTGGCGTAGAAGACCGACTTGCGCGCTTCGCGCGCGTCCGGGACGGTGTAGAACCGCATGAGGATGTGGGGGAGCCCCGCGGTGCCGAACATGAGGGCCAGCCCCAGGGAGACGGCGTCCACCGGGTCGGCGACGAGTTTGCCGGGCTGAAGGATGGCGTCCCCGTAGCGGGCGCGGGCCTCCCCGAAGAGCTTGGCGTAGTCGAATCCGAACCTGGCCAGGATGAGGACGACCAGGAGCGTGGCGCCGCCGAGGAGCAGGACCGCCTTGATGATCTGAACCCATGTGGTCGCCAGCATGCCCCCGAACAGGACGTAGGCGATCATGAGCGCCCCGACCGCGACGACGGCCGTCTCGTAGCCCAGCCCGAACATCTGGCCGACCAGGCTTCCGGCGCCGACCATCTGGGCGGTGAGGTAGAAAAGGACCGTGACGATGGCTCCCGTGGCCGCGGCGGTGCGGATCGGCCGCGCCCGCAGCCGGTAGGCCACGACGTCGGCAAAGGTGTACTTGCCGAGGTTGCGCAGCGGCTCCGCGATGAGGAAAAGGATGATCGGCCAGCCCACGAGGAATCCGACCGAATAGATGAGCCCGTCGTAGCCTTTGGTGGCGACCATGCCGGCGATGCCGAGGAAGGACGCCGCGCTCATGTAGTCGCCCGCCAGGGCCAGACCGTTCTGGAAGCCGCTGATCCGGCGCCCGGCGGCGTAGAACTCCTGAGTCGTCCGGGTGCGCCGGGCCGCCCAATAGGTGACGGCGAGCGTCACGACCACGAACGCGAGGAAGAACGCGATCGCCAGGGGATCGGTGGTTCCGAGGACCGTCTTACCCGTTTCCATGCGTCACCTTGTCCCGGAGCCGGCGGACTTCGGCGTCGTAGCGCGCGTTGGCCCAGGACACGTAGAAGCCCGTCAGAAGCCAGGAGATCAGGATCACCCCGACGCCGATCGGAATTCCCGCGGTGAGAGATTCTCCGAGGCGGACGGCGAAGAGATCCCGCCGCCAGGCCAGCAGGAAGATGAAGCCGAAATAGACCGCCCCCATGACGGCGGTCAGGACGAGCGACACCCGGTTCTTGACGCGGGCGAGGCGGCGGAAGTCGGGATCCTCCAGGAGCGCCAGCGCCCGATCGCGGTCGTGCGTCTCCATCGGCCCTCGCGATCGATGCCTCGGATCGCGGGGCATTCTGCCAAAGGACGGGGCCGCGGTTCCAGGATTTCCTCGCTACCGGAGGTCCCGCAGGGCTTCTTCGAGGGCCCGGCGGTAGGTGAGCGGGCTGAAGCCGGGACAGCGTTCCCAGAGATCGGCCAGCGCGCTGCCGGCCGGAACCTCTTCCCGCCAGCAGCGGTCCGCGATCTCCAGCGCCGCGCGGTCGAGCGCCGACGCCCGGCGGAGCGCCTCCCGATAGATGTCTTCGCGCAGGCCGGGATGGCGGTGACGCAGGCGTGTGACCGCCTCCCCAATGGCCTGAACCCCCTGGGCGTAATCGACGGGCATCCAAGGCCCCTCCTGGAGGAAGGAGAGAAGCCGTTGCCTCAGAGGCTCGCCGACATCGACGCCCAGGACGTGCAGCCGAAGGTCGTCCTTGAACACCCGGAAGGCCGAATCCAGGACGGGAAAGGAAAGACTCCGCATGACCGTAAGCCCGAAGGCCCCCCTCTCTCTACAGTAAAGGATACTCCACGACGGGGGCCGGGGTGAAGGACGATCCGTAATTCGCAGGCATTGCCGGGGGACAGGGTCCGAATTACGCCCAGCGAATCACGAATAACGGGGGAACTCCTCCCTTATTCGTCGCGCAAGAAAAGGTAAAGCGGGCTCTCGCCCACGGCTGCTTCGACGACTCCATTACGGACCGTGGCCTCCGTCGCAGGCGTTTCGCCCGGTTCCAGCGGCATCCGCTCCACCCGTTCGATCCGCGCGGTCCCCACGGGAATCCGAGCCGTCGCGGTCCGGCCCGATCCCGTGGGGGACCAGGCGGCGATCGCCCGCCGTCGGGGATCTTCGCCGTGCGCGTAGAGGAAGGCGTACAGCTCTCCTTCCCGGCGCTCGAGGATCCGCTCGAAGCGGTACGCGCCCAGGGTCCGCTGCAGATGCGCCAGGGCATGGAAGGAAGGCTTCGGCCGGAAGTGCCGGGTCACGCCGCTGGAGGCGTGCAGGCCCGGTTCGTCCGAGTCGTTGAAGAAATAGATATAGGCCCGCGCCACGTCCATCGAGGAGAAAAGAAAGATCGACCGGACCAGGTACCGGGCCTGCTGTTCGTCGGTCACGTTGCCCTGCCAGCGGGAGGTCTCGCCTTCGGCCGGCGGCGGCTTCGTGCAGGCGTCCCAGCCGAATTCGGTGACCCAGATTTCCTTTCCGGGGGCGTTCGCGCGGCGCCAGTCGATAAGGGCCTGGACGGAGGAGAGGAAGGCGATCTTCGGGTCCTCGGGGTGGGACCGCTTCCACGAAGGCCACCCCTCGGCCATCGCGTAGGTGTGGATGTTGAGGATGTCGTACAGCGCCTCGAGTCCCGCCACGCAGGAGACGCTCTTTTCATAGCGGCCGCTTTTTCCGACGGTGAGGTTGCAGGTGGCGATCCGGAGCTTCGGGTCCCCTTCGCGGAATCCCCGGGCCATCGCTTCAAAGACCTTGCGGTAGGTCGCGTCGTCGTAATGGCCGGGCTCGTTGCCGATCTCGACCGCCCGGACCAGGTCCCGGGACGAAGGTCCGAAGAAGCGCGCGAACGCCAGGCCGTAGGCGCGGGCGTCCCGGACGGGATCCTTCCAGGAGTCCGGAGGCGTCCCGTCGAACATGATGCAGACGTCCGTTTCGAACCCGGCCTTCTTCCAGGAGCCGTAGACATGTTCCCAGTTGACGCGGTTGCGGGCTTCGGGGAAACGGGGGATGGAGTCGGTGTCCTTGCCGAGATCCCAGCTCAGGCTGTGATAGTCGCGCACTTTGCGGAAGGCCGCCGCGTAGAGGTCCGGGCGGAATTGGACCGTGTGGCCGTTGATCCCCACGAATTCGCTCAGGAGGGGGCGGCGCGGGGGCGGTTCGGCGGGGCCGGCGGCCTGGAGGGCCGTCAGGAGGAAAGCCTTCGAAATCGCCGGGAAGCTCATCATGCAGGCTCCTTTGTCAAGAAGGGCGGCGGGAATATATAGCGCGGAAAGGCATCCGGCGCTTCCGCTCCGACGGAGAATCGTGTAGGTTTAGGGGCGTCGACTTCGGATATCTTTGGGAGCAGGCGGGGAAGGATCGGCGGGCATGGCCGAAGGGTCCACGGACGTAGACCCCGAAGTCCTGGCGGACCTCCAGGGCGTCGAGCGCTTCATGACCTTTTTCGGCGCCGGGGTTCTGCGGCCGGAATTCTGGGAGCTTTGCCTCCTCTTCCGGGAGAACCGCGAGGTTCTGCGCCGGGAGCTGGCGCGGCTGGAACGCCTCAGGGCGGAGAACCGGCCGCCGGGCATCGACCCCGCCGTCATGGACCGCCTTCTGCTCATCCGCCGCCGGTTTCAGCCCATGGTCAAGCGGCTGCGCGATTTCCTGGGCGCGCATCCTTCCGTGACGGAGAGCTTTCGCCTGGACCTGGCGATCGTCCTTCTGATGAGTTCCCAGGAAGGGCGGGCCGCCGCCGAACGCTGGAGCGCCGATCCTGCGGCTCAGGCGGAAGACGTCCTGCGGCACATGGCCGACCTCGAGCGCCGGGCGGACGCCTACTGCCGGGCGCTCGTCTCGGAGCGCCGGGATGCCCCGGCGCCGGAGCCGGGAGCGCCCGACGTCCGGCCGGGGGACATCGATTCGACCATCCGCGTGCATCCCGATTTCCTCGAAGATCTCCGCCGGGTCAACCGCGCCCGGGCGCTCCTCGAAGGCATCCGTCCCCCGGCCGAGCTCTGGGAGCTCGTGCTTCTCATCCTCGTTCTCCGGGAAGAGACGCGCAGCGGGATCGAAGAACTGGAACGCCTCAAGAAGGAGGGCCGCCCCGGCGAATTCGCGGGCGCCGCCTACGCGTTCCGCGAGAAGATCGGCCGCATGCGGGAGCGCTACGGGGAACTGGTGGGCGCCCTGCGGCGGCACCTCATCGGCCTGCTCGGGGCCTGGGAAGGCGACACGGAGGAACTCGTCCTGGCCATCATGGTGGCCACGGTCCAGGGCCGTCACCGCGTCCGGCAATGGCTCCAGAAGCCCGCCGAGTCCCGCGACGAGCTTCTCCACTGGGTTCGCGTCCTCCGGGACCGCGCCCGCAAGTACCAGGACTCCCTGCGCGGCCGGGAGCCGTCCGAGCAGCCCCTTCCGCGCCCTTCATAATCCTCCCCCCGTCCCGGCTTCCCCGGGGTACCCTTCTGCCGGAGGCGGGCGATTTCCGTAATGGACCCGCCCCGCCGCGCTTATAGGGGATGACATGGAACGCCTCGAGGAGGTGGTCCGGCGCGTCCGGGCCGGCGATCGGGAAGCTTACTCGGAGATCGTTCGCGCCTACCAGGACATGCTCCTCGCGTACGCCGCGTTCCGCGTGCCCGATCCGGCTCTCGTGGACGAGGTCGTTCAGCAGACCTTCATCCGCGCCTACGAGCAGCTCGACGAGTACCGCCCCGGCAAGGACTTCGGCGTCTGGCTGCGCGCCATCTGCCGCTTCATGATCCTGGCCGAGCTCAAACGCGCCTGCCGCGAGCGGGAGAACCGCCGCGAGTATCGCGAACGCCTCAAGCTCCGGCTTCTGGAAGAAGCGCTCGGGCGTGCGGAGGGCGGCGCCGAAGGGGATCTGCGGGAGCGCCTCGAACGGTGCCTCGACCGGCTTCAGGAGACGTCCCGCGCCCTCCTGCGGTACCGCTACGAGCAGCTCCTCAAGATCGAGGAGATCGCCCGCCGCCTGGACCAGTCCGCCGCGTGGGTGGCCACGACGCTTTTCCGCATCCGCGAGGCCCTGCGCGAGTGCCTCGAACAGGGGACGGCATGAACGAGGAACGCTTTCGAATTCTGGCCGAGAAATACTGGGAGGGGAGTCTCTCCGAGGAGGAAGCGCGGGAGCTCCTCGAGGCGCCCGAGGCGTGGCGGAGTCGGCTTCTGGCGGAAGCGGCGCTGGCGGGACTTCTCGAGCGGACGCACCGCCCGGGGGGGACGGACCTGGCGGAGCGGGTGGGGGCGGCGCTTCGGGCGGGAAGCCAGAAGGAGGCCATGGTCGGCCGGGTCCTGGAGCGCCTCCCGGCGCGGGGCCGGCAGCGGAGGCTCCTCGGGCTGGGCGGACTGGCGGCGGCGGCTCTTCTGGCGCTGGGCGCCGGACTCTTCCGGATGCGGGCCCCGGAGTCCGTTCCCTCGCCGGTTCCCGCCGCGGTCAAGGTCGGCGCGCCCTCGCGGCCGTCCGATCCGAAGGTGGAGGAGGCGGTCCGCCGGGCGGTGGGTTATCTCCTGGAGGCGCGGGTGCCGCACGGTCCCTGGAACGGACCGGTTCCCGCGGAGGATCTCGTTCTTCTGGCGCTGCGCCAGGGAGGCGTTCCGGAGACGCACCCGCGGTTCCGGGAGCTTCTCGAGGTCGCGCTTTCGCGGCCGCTGGAACGGACGTACACGGTCTCGCTGCACGCCGTCCTTCTCCGCGAGCTCGACCCCGCGAAGTATCGGGAGCGGCTGGAGGCCTGCGCCCAATTCCTCGTGGACAACCAGTGCGAAAACGGCCAGTGGGCCTACGGACGCCCGACCCCCCTGGCCGGAGGAGCGATTCCGAAGGCGGCGGCCTCCGGACCCGGGGCGGGCAACAACTCGTGCAGCCTCTTCGCGGCGATGGGACTTCGGGCGTGCGCGGAGGCGGGCGTGCGGCTTCCGCGGGAAACGATCGTCCGGGCCCGCGACTGGTGGCGCGCCTCGCGGCGCCCGGATCGGGACACGCGCTTCGGTCAGGGCCGATCCGGATGGTGCTATTCGCGCGAGGAGAAGGAGCACCATCCCTACGGTTCGATGACCGCCGGCGGGCTGGCCGCGCTGATCACCCTGAACCATCTGGCCGGAGACGACTGGCGGAAGGACCCCGCCGTCCAGGAGGCCCTGCGGTGGCTCACCTATCACTACACGGTCCTCGAGAACTACGGCCCCGTCGAGGACCTCATGGCCCGCGAGATCCTCTCGGATACCCCGAGTCCCATGACCGAGTACTACTACTACCTCTGGGCCCTCGAGCGGGCGGCGACGCTTTCCGGCACCGAACGCTTCGGGGAACATGACTGGTACGCCGAGGGAACGCGCGAGCTTCTGGCCGCGCAGCGGGCGGACGGCTCCTGGTACAGCGGCGTGAGGCGGTGCAATCCCGTATGGGACACCTGCTACGGGATCCTCTTTCTGACCCGGTCCACGCGCCCGTTCGGAGGATGACGCGATGCTGGCCGTGCTGGCGGCGCTCCTGATCCAGGCTCCTCCCGGCGGCGGGGTCGATTCCGCGCGCGTCGAGGAGGCGATCCGGAGAGGGATCGATTTCCTTCGCACGGCCCGGGCGCCGGGAGTCGGCTTCGCCGGGATCAAGGACTCGTATGAGCTGGTCCTGCTGACCTTCGTGCACGCCGGCGTTCCGGAAACCGATCCCCGGTTTCGCGAGCTTTTCCGGAAGATGATGGAAGAGCCGCCGGCGAACACCTACAAGGTCGTGCTCCAGGCGATGATCCTGGAGGAAGTCCACCGCGTGAAATACCAGCCGAAGATCGCTCAGTGCGCCCAGTTCCTGGAGGACAATCAGTGCCGGAACGGCCAATGGGGCTACGGGGAGCCTTCCGAATTCGTGAAGGAGGTTCCGCCCCCCCGGGATGTGGCCACGTCGCCGGGGGACCGCTCGGGAGTGCGGGAGTTCGATCGGCCGGGAGACTCCAAGCCCCGCGTCGTGCGCCGGATCGCGGTGCGGAAGATGAAGGAAGGGCCCGCCCAGGGAGACAACTCGAACAGCCAGTATGCGGCTCTGGGGCTGCGGGCCTGCCACGACGCCGGCATCGTCCTGCCGAAGGAAGTCCTGCAGAAGGCCCGCGCCTGGTGGGTGGAAAGCCAGCACGCGGACGAATCCAGGGCCGCCGGCGCGGCGGTGGCGAGCGGCCTGGGAGGTCCCGCCCGCGGCTGGTGCTACTCCCGCCTGGACGTCTGCGCCAAAGCCCATCGGCCCTACTTCGGCATGACCGCGGGGGGCGTCGCTTCCCTGGCGATCTACGACCATCTCCTGGAGATCGATCTCCGGCGCGATCCCGCGGTCCGCGCGGGGATCCAGTGGCTGGCCGCCTCCTGGTCCGTCACCGAGAACCGGGGGACCCCCGAGTTCGATCCTCAGCCGAAGTCCGAGCTCTACTACGCGCTGTACGCCCTCGAGCGCGTCGGGATGCTCTGCGGCCTGGAGAAGATCGGGCCGCACGACTGGTACGCCGAGGGGGCGCGCGCGATCCTGGACGCGCAGCGGAAGGACGGCTCCTGGAGCAGCGGCGTGGACCGGTGCGATCCGACGTGGGACACCTGCTTCGCCATCCTCTTCCTCAAAAAGGCGACCCGCGCGCTGGTGGCCAGCGAGGACGGCCGGGCGCGGCGGGGAGGAGAAGAGAAATGACGGCTTGGGCCTGGCTGGCCGCCCTCGTCTTCGCGGCGCCGCCGCAGGCCGCGGCGGCGGACGATCCGCAGGGCGTGGAATTCTTCGAGAAAAAGATCCGGCCCGTGCTCGTGGACAAGTGTTACTCCTGCCACAGCGCCGGCGCCAAGAAGATCAAGGGCGGCCTGACGCTGGATTCGCGGGCGGGAGCGCTCAAGGGGGGCCATCAGGGACCGGCGATCCGGCCCGGAGAGCCCGAGCGGAGCCTGCTCGTCCGGGCGATCCGCTGGGAGGATGAGGATCTTCAGATGCCGCCCAAGGAGCGTCTGCCCGCCGCGGTCGCCAAGGACTTCGAGGAATGGGTGCGGCGCGGCGCGCCCGGAGCGCCGGACTGGGCCGGCGTCGCGAAGGCTTCGGACGCCGCCCGGCCGAAGTCGGGCCTGTCGGTCGAGGAAGGACGCTCCTTCTGGGCGTTCCGCCCGCCGGTGCGGGTCGAGCCTCCGGCCGTGCGGGATGCCTCCTGGCCGGCGGGCGAAGTGGATCGGTTCATTCTCGCGGCCCTTGAGGCACGCGGTTTGCGTCCCGCCCCGGAGGCCGATCCCGCGACGCTTCTGCGGCGCGTCTTCTACGACCTCACCGGCCTTCCGCCGGAGCCCGAGGAGGTCGACGCCTTCCTCGCGGATCCGTCCCCGGAGGCGTACGCCCGGGTGGTGGACGCCCTGCTCGCCTCGCCCCGCTTCGGCGAGCGCTGGGGGCGCCACTGGCTGGACGTGGCGCGTTTCGCCGAGTCCCTCACGCTGCGCGGGTTCATCCTCAAGGAGGCCTGGAGGTACCGCGATTACGTCATCCGCGCCTTCAACGAGGACCTTCCCTTCGACCGGTTCATTCGCGAGCAGGTAGCCGGGGACCTCCTGGGCGGCGACACCCTGGAGGAGCGCCGGCGGCGCCGGGTCGCCGTGACGTTCCTCCTCCTCGGCAACACGAATCTCGAGGAGCAGGACAAGAAGATGCTCGAGATGGACGTGGTGGACGAACAGATCGACGTCCTGGGACGCGGCTTCCTGGCGCTGACGATCTCCTGCGCCCGCTGCCACGACCACAAGTTCGACCCCATCCCCACGCGCGACTATTACGCCCTGGCCGGCATTCTCAAGAACACGCGGGTGCTGGAGCACGCCAACGTGTCCAAGTGGATCGAGGCGCCGCTCCCCATGGAGCCGGCGCTCGAGGAGGCGGCGCGGCGGCACGAGGAGGCGGTCGCGCGGCTCCAGGCGCGCCTCCAGGAGGAACGCGCCCGCGCGGCGAAAGCCGTCCGCGCCGCGGCGGAGATGGCCGGCGGGGCGGTGCCGGTCTCGGCCGTCCCGGGGATCGTCGTGGACGACGCGCAGGCGGTCAAGGTCGGCGACTGGCAGCCGTCGACCTTCACCGGGACCTACATCGGCGCGGGATACGTGCACGACCGGAATTCGGGCAAGGGGCAGAAGAGCCTGACGTTTCAGCCCGAGCTTCCGCCGGGCGTCTACGAGGTGCGCTTCGCCTACGCTCCCGGGAAGGAGCGCGCCACGGCGGTGCCCGTGACGATCCTGAGCGCCGACGGCGAGAAGACGGTTCACGTCAATCAGCGCGAGGTCCCGCCGCTGGCGGGCCGCTTCGTGTCGCTGGGGCGGTACCGGTTCGAGAACAACCAGGGGTACGTGCTCGTGTCCAACGAGGACACCGACGGGCACGTGACCGCCGACGCGGTCGTCTTCCTTCCGGCCGGCGTCGCGGAAGAGGCCCGCGCCGCCGGAACGGCGCAGGACGAAGTGCGCCGCCTGGAGGCCGAGCTCAAGAAGCTTCAGGAGTCGGCGCCTCCGAGGGACATGGCGATGGCCTTGCGCGAGGAGAAGGAGGCGCGGGACCTGCGGATCCACGTGCGGGGGAGCGTCCACACGCTGGGCGAAGTCGCCCCTCGGGGGTTCCTCCAGGTGGCCTCCGCGGGACCCGCGCCGCGCATGCCCTCCGGCGAGAGCGGCCGCCGGGAGCTGGCGGAGTGGCTGGCGTCGCGCGACAACCCCCTGACGGCCCGCGTGTTCGTGAACCGCGCGTGGCACTGGCTCTTCGGGGCGGGAATCGTCCGCACCCCCGACAATTTCGGAGTCACCGGAGAGCGGCCGTCCCACCCGGAGCTTCTGGACTGGCTGGCCGTGCGGTTCATGGAGGAGGGCTGGTCGGTCAAGAAGCTCGTGCGCCGGCTGGTCCTTTCGCGCGCCTATCGGATGTCCTCGGAGGCGCCGCTGCCGGCCCCCGACGCGGATCCCGAGAACCGCCTGCTGGGCCGGATGAACCGCCGGCGCCTGGAAGCGGAGTGCCTGAGGGACACGATCCTGCGGGTGGCCGGGACGCTGCGCCTGGACGCGGCGGGAAGGACGTATCCGGCGACGCTCAGCTCGGATTACGGGTACGTTCACGCGGGCACGGAACGCAGCGTCTACGTGCCCGTCTTCCGCAACGCGCTGCCGGAGATTTTCCAGGCGTTCGACTTCGCCGACCCCAGCGTTCCGACCGGGCGGCGCGACGCGGTCACGGTGGCGCCGCAGGCGCTCTTCTTCATGAACCATCCGTTCGTCCGGACCCAGGCGGAGCGCGCCGCGGCGCGTCTTCTGGCGGAGGTTCCGGGAGGCGACCGCGAGCGGGTCGTCCGGGCCTGGCGGCGAACGCTCGGGCGGCCGCCCACGGAAGGGGAGGCGGCCCTGGCGCTGCGGCATGCGGCGGGGGCGCGGGACGCGCAGGCGGCCTGGGCGGATCTTTTCCAGGCGCTTTTCGCGTCCGTGGAATTCCGGTACGTCCGTTGAATCGGGGAGGGTCGTCCATGGAGCTCTGGACCCGTCGGCGGTGGTTGAAGGAGACGGCCTGCGGTTTCGGGGCGCTGGCTTTTGCGGGCCTGGCGTCGCGGTCCGCGGGGGCGGCCGCCTCGGGCGGGCCGCTGGCCCCTCGGGCGCCGCACTTCCGGCCGCGGGCGCGGAGAGTGATCTTTCTTTTCATGCAGGGCGGCGTCAGCCACGTGGATTCCTACGATTACAAGCCGCGCCTCGAGAAGGAAGACGGGCGGATGGTTTCGTTCGACGACGCGCGGACGGTGGCCAACACGGGGGCCCGCGGGACGCCGATGCGCGTGATGAAGCCCCTCTGGAAGTTCGAGCGCCACGGCGCGTGCGGGCGCTGGGCCTCCTCGCTTTTCCCGGAGACCAACCGCCACGTGGACGACCTGTGCTTCATCCACTCGGTGCACACCGAGGGCGTCGCGCACGGGCCGGCCACGCTCTTTCTGCACTGCGGCGCCACCCAGTTCGTGCGGCCCTCCATGGGATCGTGGATCGTCTACGGCCTCGGGACCGAGAACGAGAACCTGCCCGGATTCGTCACGATCGCCCCGAGTCCCGGAAACGGCGGCGCCCGGAATTACGGGAACGCCTTCCTTCCGGCCGTCTACCAGGGGACTCCCCTCGGACGGGCGGGCGGGCCCGCCTCCGAGATGACGATCCGGAATCTGCGCGACCCGTCGGCGCGCCCGGAGGAGGCGGCCCGGAGGTTCGCGCTCCTTTCGGAGCTCCAGGAGGAGCAGCGGCGCCGCTCGCCCGGGGATTCCGAGTTCGAGGCGGTCGTGCGTTCGTACGAGCTGGCCTGGCGGATGCAGCAGAACGCCCCCGACGTGCTCGACCTTTCGAAGGAATCGAAGGAGACGCTGGCGCTCTACGGGATCGGCGAGAAGCCCACCGACACCTTCGGACGCCAGTGCCTCATGGCCCGGCGCCTGGCCGAGGCGGGCGTGCGCTTCATCCAGGTGACCTACGGCGACGGCAGCGCGAATCCCGCCTGGGATCAGCACTCGAACATGCCCAAGCACGCGGACCACGCGCGGGCGGTGGACCGGCCGATCGCGGGGCTCCTGGCCGACCTCAAGCGGCGCGGGCTTCTGGAGGACACGCTCGTCTGGTGGGGAAGCGAGTTCGGCCGCACGCCGTACGCGGAGAAAAACGGTACGGGGCGCGACCACAATCCCGGAGGGTTCACCGTGTGGCTGGCCGGAGGAGGCGTGAAGGCGGGGTACGCCCACGGAGCCACCGACGAGTTCGGCCACCTCGCCGTGGAGGGGCGGGTGCATATGCACGATCTCCACGCCACGATCCTTCATCTGCTGGGCCTGGACCACGAGCGGCTGACGTACCGGTACGCGGGGCGGGACTTCCGCCTGACGGACGTTCACGGCCATGTCGTGAACGAGATTCTCGCCTGACGGGGGCCCGATGGGGATCGGGATGCGGGCGCTCGCGGCGGCGGTGCTCGCCGCTGCGCCGGCCGGGGAACTCCGGGTGATCTCGGATTTTCCGGGCGGCTCCGCCCGGGTCGAGGGGATCGATCCGGCGACGCGCACGATCCGGATACTTCCGGCGGCGCATTCCGGACGCGGATGGGACTGCTGGTGGTACTTCCGGGTGGAGGGGCTTTCGCCCGGAGAGACGGTGGTCCTGGACGTGGGGGGCAGCGTCTGGGCCACGCCGGATCGGGCGGCGATGAGCGCGGACGGGAAGTCGTGGCGGCAGACGCCGCCGGGAGAGCGGCACGCGAAGGATCGCATCCGGTACCGGGTCCAGGCGCCGGGATGCGCGGCATGGTTCGCCTGGGGTCCTCCCTTCGTCTTGGCGGACGCGCGGGAGACGGTGGAGGGGGCGGTCCGGGCGTGTCCCGACGGGGCGCGGGGGTTCGAGCTTTGCCGCAGCCGGGAAGGGCGGCCGGTTCCGGCGGCGCGACTGGGACCCGCCGGAGAAGCCCGCGAGGCGGTGTGGATCCAGGCGCGCCAGCATGCCTGGGAGTCCGGCAGCAGCTGGGTGGCGCGGGGCTTTCTCGAATGGCTGGCGTCGGACGACGCGCGGGCCCGGGCCCTCAGGGCGCGCGCGGAAGTCGTCGTCGTTCCGATCATGGACGTGGACAACGTCGAACGGGGCGCCGGGGGGAAGGAGCAGAAGCCTCAGGATCACAACCGGGACTGGAGCGAGGATCCCCACTGGCCGGAGGTGCGGGCCGCGCAGGCGGAGCTTTCGCGATGGATCGAGGCGGGACGGGCGGCGCTCTTCGTGGATCTTCATAATCCCGGCGCGCGGGACCGCGACCCTTACTTTTATGTGCCGCCCCGGGATCTTCTGACCGAAGAAGGGCGGGCGGGGCTCGAGGTCCTGCTGGCCTCGGCGCGGGCCGAGATCACGGGCCCCCTTCGATTCACCGGCCGGGTGGAGGAGTCGGGCGCGGGGTACGACCCGCGATGGGAGCGGATCAGCAAGAACTGGGTGACGCGTCGCAGTTCGGGTCGCGTGCCCGCGGTGACGCTGGAGACCGCCTGGAATACTTCGTCCAGCACGGCCGAGGGCTACCGGCGGGTGGGGCGGGAGCTCGGGCTGGCCGTGGAGCGCACGCTTCGAGAGCGAAAGCCCTGAAGGCGGGCGCTTTTTTAAAACCTTCCGGCCCGTCCGGATCAAGACATTAAGGAAGGCATGAGCGACGAAGGTCTGATCGAGCGCTCCCTGCGGGGCGACACGCAGGCGTTCGGGCGCCTGGTGGTGGAACACGCTCCGGCGATTCTGCGTTTCGTCGGGGGCCTGGCGGCGTTGCCTCTTTCGGAGCGCGAGGAAGTGGTGCAGGAGGCGTTCGTCCGGGCCTTCGAGCGCCTGGATCAGTTCGATTCCCGGCAGAGCTTCCGCGCCTGGGTCGCCGGGTTCGCGCGCAACGTGCTTTGGGAACATCTGGCGCGCCTGAAGCGGCATGAGCAGGCGCGGCGGCGGTTGCTGGCGGCGGCGGTGGCGGACGAGGGCCTGCGGGCCGTGGCCGAAGGTTCCGGCGTCCGGGCGGGCGGCCGTCTGGAGGCGCTGGAGAGCTGCGTGGAAGCCCTGCCGGAACCCATGCGCCGGGTGCTCCGGCAGCACTACGCGGAAGGAATGTCGATCGAAGAAATCGCGCTGGCGCTTTCCCGGCCGGTGGGGACGGTGAAGTCGATCCTTCATCGGTCGCGGATCGAGATCCGCAACTGCATGGCGCGGAAGCTCGAGCGCCCGGTGGACGCGTCATGAACGACCGGCTTGATCGGATTCAGGACTGGCTGGACGGCCTTCTCTCGGAGGAAGAGGAGGGCGCTTTGGCGGGTGAACTCTTGACGGAGCCGGGAGGGGCCGCGCTCGTGGAGGAGTTCGCCTGGGTGCACGCGCACCTGCCCGAGGCGCTCGGCGCGTCCGGTCCGGATCCCGGCCTCCTGGCGGACCGCGTGGTTCAGGAGATCGAGGCCCGGCAGGGGGAGCGCGTGCGGGACCGGGTGCTGGAACGGCTGCACGCGCCGGCGCGGCCGGGGACGACGCGGATCCGTCCGATCTCGCGTCCCGACCTGCGCGCGGTGCGGTCCGCGGCGCCGCGGCGCGCCCCGGCGGGGTGGGCGGCCG
>DATLZA010000196.1 GCA_035574235.1 Planctomycetota bacterium
GGCGGGCGCCCATCTTCCCGAACCCGCCGAGGCGATCACCGTCGCCGCGGCCCGGGAATGCGAGTACCGGCCCACGACCACGTCCATCGGGACCGTGCTCGCCCTTCAGTCGATCACGGTCCGCAACGAGCTGTCCGGAACGGTCCGCGAAGTCCTCATGCAACCCGGACAAACGGTGGACGCGGGCGCGGACCTCGTCCGCCTGGACGTTTCGGTGGAGCAAGCCGAACTGAAGGCGCTTGAGGCCCAGGCCGCCCTCGCTGAAACGCTGCTTGCCCGCACCGAGCGCGCCGCGCGCAACCGGGCCGTCCCCGAAGCCGAGCTGGACCGCGCCCGCGCCGAACGGGACGTGGCCCTTGCGCAGGTCGCCCGCCTCCGCGCGGTGATCGCCCGCAAGACGATCCGCGCGCCCTTTCGCGGACGCATCGGCCTGGCGGACGTCCACCCCGGGCAGTACCTCTCCGAGGGAACGGCGCTGACGACGCTGCAGGGCGTCGAGGAAGCCGTCCACGTGGACTTCGCGGTCGTCCAGGCGGTCGCCTCGGGACTTCGACCGGGAGATTTCGTGGAGGTCCGTTCCGCCGCCGGCGCCGCTCTCGGAAAGGCGCGGATCGTGGCCGTGGATGCGCGCGTGGACCCCGCCACCCGCAGCGCCACGGTCCGGGCGCGGCTGGAAGGCTCCTCCCCCCCGCCGCCCGGGGCGTCCGTTCGGATCGTCGTTCCGTCCGGTCCCCCCCGGAAGGTCCTCGCCGTGCCCGCTCCCGCCCTCCGCAAGAGCCCCGCCGGCGATCATGTCTTCGTCATTGCGCCCGATCCGCAGGGAATCCCCCGCGCCGGCGTCCGGCGCGTCCGCGGGGGCCCGCTTCTCGGGGACGAGGTTCTGATCCTCGAAGGGCTCTCGGCCGGAGAGACGGTGGCCGCTTCGGGCTCCTTCAAACTGCGCGAGGGGGTCCGGGTCGCGATCGTGGACGAGTCCGGCTCCAACCGCTGACCGGAGGACCGTGTGCGATCCTTCACCGACGTCTTCATCCGCCACCCCGTCCTGGCGGCGGTGGTGAACCTCGTGATCGTCCTGGCCGGCTGGCGGGCCATCGCGGCTCTTCCGGTCCAGCAGTATCCCACGATCGAAAGCTCGTCCGTTCTCATCACCACGGTCTACGTGGGCGCGAGCGCCGAGACGGTCCGCGGCTTCCTCACCACGCCGATCGAGCGCGCCGTCTCGGCGATCAGCGGAATCGACTCGATCGAATCCACGAGCCGCGCCGGGGTGAGCCTCATCACCGTGCGCCTGAAGCTGAATCACAGCAGCACCGCGGCCCTGGCCGAAATCACCGCCCGCCTCCAGCAGGTCCGCTCGGAGCTGCCCGCGGAGGCCGAGCCGCCCGTCGTCGAAATCCAGCGCGCGGACCGCCCCTACGCCTCCTTCTACCTGAGCTTCACCTCGTCCGAGCGGGGAGTGCCGGAGCTGACGGACTGGCTCACGCGCACCCTGCAGCCGCAGCTCGCCACGCTCCCGGGGGTCCAGCGCGTGGGCGTTGAGGCCGGCCGCCCCCTGGCCATGCGCGTGTGGCTGGATCCGGACCGGCTGGCCGGGCTGGGTCTCACCCCCGGGGACGTCCACGCCGCGCTGCGCCGCAACAACTACCTGGCCGCCGTGGGCCAGACCAAGGGACGCTCGGTGCAGGTGAACCTCCTGGCCAACACCGACCTGCGCTCCGAGGAGGAATTCCGCGACCTCGTGGTCGCCGAGCGCGCCGGCTCCCTGGTGCGTCTGTCCGACGTCGCCCGCGTGGAGCTCGGGGCCGAGGAAGCCGACATGCTCGCCAAGTTCGGAACCCGGGAGGCCGTTTACCTCTCGGTCTGGCCGCTGGCCGGAACCAACGAAATCGAGGTGGCTCACCGGCTCCGGGCCGAGATGGAACGGCTCCGGCCCACCCTGCCGCGCGACGTGGACATGCGGCTGGCCTATGACGCCACGGTCTTCATGGAAAACGCCCTCAAGGAAATCACCAAGACCCTTGGCGAGACGATCCTCATCGTCGCCGTCGTGGTGTTCCTCTTCATGGGGTCGGTCCGGACGGCGCTCGTGCCTCTGGTGGCCATGCCCGTCTCCCTGGTGGGCGCCGCGCTTCTCATGCTGGCCTTCGGGTTCAGCCTGAATCTTCTGACCCTCCTGGCGATCGTCCTCTCCGTGGGTCTGGTCGTGGACGACGCCATCGTGGTCGTCGAGAACGTCGAGCGCCACGTCCGCCGCGGCGCCTCGCGCCTCGAGGCGGCGCTCACCGGCGCGCGCGAGCTTCTGGGCCCGATTCTGGCCATGACGGTCACCCTGGCGGCGGTCTACGCCCCGATCGGCTTCCAGGGCGGCCTCACGGGCTCGCTCTTCCTCGAGTTCGCGGTGACGCTCGCGGCCGCGGTGCTCGTCTCCGGCATCGTGGCCGTCACGCTCTCCCCCGTCATGAGCTCCCGCCTGGTCCGCCCGCACGGCCGGGAAACGCGCCTGTCGGCGCTCGTCAACCGCGGCTTCGAGCGGGTGCGCCGCGTTTACGCCGGGCTGCTCGACCGGGCGCTTTCGGTCCGCTGGGCCATCGCGGCGGCCTCTCTGGCCGTGGGGGCCGCGGCCTGGCCGCTTTACGAAAACTCGCGCCGCGAGCTGGCCCCCGTCGAGGACCAGGGGCATGTCAGCATGTTCTTCGAGGCCTCGCCGGACGCGACCCCGGAGGCGGTCCACCGCGAATCCCTCAAGGTCGTCCGCGCCATCGAAGCCTTCCCCGAAACGGAGTTCATGTGGTCGCTCACCGCCGCCTGGGGCGGCTTCGGAGGAATGGTGACCCGGGACTGGCGCCTTCGCTCCCGCTCCACCGAGGAGATGTACGGCGAAATCTTCGGCGCCGTCGCCGGCGTGCCCGGACTCCGGGTCTTCCCGCGGCTGGATCCGCCGCTGCCCAACGCGGGCCAGTTCGACGTGGAACTCGTCCTTCAAAGCGACGCCCCTCCCGAGCGGCTCCTCGAGGAGGCGCAGGCCGTGGTCGCCGCCGGCTGGCGGAGCGGAAAGTTCCTCTACGTGGACACGGACCTCAAGATCGACCTCCCCGAGGCGCGCGTCGTCATCGACCGGGAACAGCTGGCCGACCTCGGGATGGACCTGGCGGGCGCGGGCGGCGAGCTCGGAACCCTCCTCGGCGGCGCGTACGTCAACCGCTTCAACTACTTCGACCGCAGCTACAAGGTGATTCCCCAGATCGGGGACGAGGGGCGCGCGACGCTCGGGCCGCTCCTCGACCTCAAGGTCCGAGCGCCCGGGGGAGGCCTGGTCCCCGTCTCGACCTTCGCGCGGGTGGAAGCGGGGGCGGCGCCCCGCTCGCTGACCCGCTTCCAGCAGCGCAACTCCGCCCGCGTCTTCGGGGGCGTCCAACCCGGGGTCACCAAGGAGGAAGGCCTGCGCGTGCTCGAGGAAGCCGCGGCCGGGCGTCCCGTATCCCTCGACCATGCGGGCGAGTCCCGACAGATCCGCCGCGAAGGGTCGCGGCTGACGGCCACGCTCGGCTTCGCCATCGCCCTCATCTATCTCGTTCTGGCGGCCCAGTTTCGGAGCTTCCGCGATCCGTTGATCGTCCTGGTGGGTTCCGTGCCTCTGGCGATCTCCGGCGCCCTGGTCTTCTGCTTCCTGGACCTGACCACCGTCAACATCTACTCGCAGGTGGGCCTGATCACCCTGGTCGGACTGATCGCCAAGAACGGCATCCTCGTCGTTCAGTTCGCCAACGCCCTGCGGGACCGGGGACTGCCCAAGGAGGCCGCCCTCCGCGAAGCGGCCCTCACGCGGCTGCGGCCGATCCTGATGACGTCCGCCGCGACGGTCTTCGGGCACGTGCCTCTCGTTCTCGTGTCCGGACCGGGCGCCGAGGCGCGCAACAGCATCGGCACCGTGCTGG
This sequence comes from Planctomycetota bacterium, assembly GCA_035574235.1. Classification (NCBI taxonomy): domain Bacteria; kingdom Pseudomonadati; phylum Planctomycetota; species Planctomycetota bacterium. Next base: position 3,936 of record DATLZA010000196.1, read on the forward strand.
TGGCGGGCATGACCGTCGGCACCATCTTCACGCTCTTCGTCGTTCCGGCGTTCTACTCGCTGATCGCCTCCGAGCGCGCGCCGGACCGCGGAAACCCGGAGGTCGCATGAAGAACGCGCATCGGCGACCGGCGCTCCGCGCGGCGGCCCTGGCGGCCGTCCTTCTGGCGACGTCCGCCTGCGCCGTGGGTCCCGACTACGAACCGCCCCGGCCGTCGCTTCGGGAGTCCTGGAGCGCGCTGGAGGAAGCGGGCCCCGAGGACGCCCACCGGCCGCGCGCGCGGACGGCCGACCTGGCGGAGTGGTGGACGTCCTTCGGGGATCCCGCCCTCGCGTCGCTGGTCGCGCGCGCCCTGGAAGAAAACCTCGAGCTCCGTGAAGCCGCTTCCCGCGTGCGGGAAGCCCGCGCCCTCCGCGGCGTCGTCCGCGGCGGGCTCTTCCCCGAGGCCTCCGTCCGCGCGGGCTACGAACGCCTGCGCTGGAGCGAACGCGGTCTCTTCCCGACCGACGGAGAAGCCTTCGACCTCCTTCAGGCGGGATTCGACGCGTCGTGGGAGATCGACGTCTTCGGCGGCCGGCGGCGGGACCTCGAGGCGGCGACGGCGGACCTCGACTCCGCCGTGGAAGCCCTCCGGGACGTCCGCGTTTCGCTCGCGGCGGAAGTGGCGAGGAACTATGTCGAGCTGCGCGGCCTTCAGACCCGTCTCGAGGTGGCCCGGCGCAATCTCGAAGCGCAGCGCCGGACGGCCGCCCTCGTGCGCGCGCGGGTGGACGCCGGGCGGGCGTCGGAGTTCGACGGGGTCCGGGCCCAGGGCCAGGCGGACGCCACGGCGGCCGCGCTCCCCGAGCTCGAAGCGGGGGTGCGCAGGGCGGTTCATCGCCTGGGCGTCCTCCTGGGGCGGGACCCCGGATCGCTCGTGCCGGAGCTGGCCGCGGCGGGCCGCGTTCCGGCGCCCCCTTCCGAAATCCCGATCGGCCTTCCGGCGGATCTCCTGCGCCGCCGGCCGGACGTCCGCCGGGCGGAGCGCCAGCTGGCCGCGGCGACGGCGCGCGTGGGCGCGGCCGCGGCGGATCTTTACCCGCGCTTTTTCCTCCTCGGCTTCTTCCGGACGGAAAGTCTCGAGACTTCGGACCTGTTCACGGCGGCCAGCCGGGCCTGGTCGTTCGGACCGTCGATCCAGTGGCCCTTCTTCCAGGGAGGCCGGATCCGCGCCCGCGTGGAAGCTCAGGACGCCCGGCGCGAGCAGGCGGCGATCCGTTTCGAGCGGGCGGTCCTCGGGGCGCTTCAGGACGTCGAGGATGCGCTCGTCACCCTGGCGCGGGAACAGACCCGGCGGGCGGCCCTGTCCCGCGCGGCCGAGTCGCGCCGCCGGGCGGTGGAGCTGGCGGGCCGGCAGTACGCGGAGGGCCTGGCGGACCTGCTGAGCGTGCTCGACGCGGAACGGGCGCTTTACGAGACGGAGGATCTCCTCGTGAGGAGCGAAGAGGCCGTGTCGGCCGCCGCGATCGCGCTCTACAAGGCCGTGGGCGGCGGCTGGACCCCCTGAACGCCGGCCGAGGCGCTACCCGTTCGCCTTGGACGCCCCGCGGGGGGCTGTCTCCGGAGCCGTCGCCGCTCCCTCCGCGGCGGCGGTCGGGGCCAGCTCGAAGCGGTCCGCCCGACGCAGCTCCGGGAAAAGCCACGTCCAGAGCGCCACGACGGCGCACGTCCCGATCCCCCCGACGACGATGGCCGCCTGCGTTCCCCACCAGTGCGCGGTCTGTCCGGAGCGGTATTCCCCGAGTTCGTTGGAGGTGTTGATGAAGATCATCGACACGGCTCCCACCCGGCCGCGCATCGTCTCGGGGGTGGACACCTGCATGAGCGTGTGCCGGACGGTGACGCTCAGCATGTCGGAAGCGCCGCAGAGGATGAGGAACGCCACGGTCAGCTCCAGGCTCGTGGAGAAACCCAGCCCGATCGTGCTGAACCCGAAGGCCGCGACTCCCGCGAGAATCCAGACGCCGATCCGGCGGTCGAGCGGGCGGAAGGCCAAAAAAAGCGCCGTCGCGCCGGCGCCGATGGCGGGGGCGCTTCGCAGCAGGCCCAACACCTCGGGCCCCCGCTGGAGGATGTCCTTGGCGACGGCCGGCAGAAGCGCCGTGGCGCCGCCGAGGAGGACGGCGAAAAGGTCGAGCGAGAACGCGCCGAGCAGCCGGCGGTCTTTCCGGACGTACTGGAGCCCCGCCAGGACCGCGCGATTGAAAGGCTCCGGATCCGCGACGGCCTGGGGCCGGGCCGAAAGAAGAGCCAGACACGCGGCGGCGCCGACGAAGAGGGTGCCCGCGACGAGGTACACCCGCGACGCGTGGCTGCCCGCGTAGACGAACCCGCCGGCGGCGGGACCCGCGATCGTGGCCATCTGGAAGACGATCAGGTGCCAGACGACCGCCCGCGGCAAAAGCGCGCGCGGAACGAGCGCCGGGAGGAAGGCGTGCCCCGCCGGGGCGCTGAAGGCGCGGATGGCGCCCAGGCAGCCGCACGCCGCGTAGATCGCCGGAAGGGAGGGCGCGGGACGGGCGGCCTGCCAGGCGAGCCATCCTCCCGTGGCCGCGTTCGCCAGCGCGCAGGCCACGAGGATCCCCCGCCGGTTCAGGCGGTCCGCCACGTGCCCCGCCGGAAGAGCCAAGAGCAGGTTGGGAATGAACTGCGCCAGGCCCACCAGGCCCGATTGAAGCGGGCTCCGCGTCATGTCGTACACCTGCCAGTGGAGAGCCACGAGGTACATCTGCCCCCCCAGAATGAGCAGGACGCGGGCGAACTGATAGAAGGCGAAATTGCCGTGCCGGAGGGGCGCCCAGGGGGATATCGGGGCCGGCGGGCTTTCCATGCAGGTCGGCCCATGATACCCGGAAGGGGCCCGCGGGGTGAAGATTGTCGAGCGACCGCCGGGAAATCTCGGCGGCCCCCGGAAACGGCCCTCTAGAACCGGAAATCCAGCCCAAGAAAAAGGCCGTCCCCGGAGAACATCGCGCGGTCCTTGTCGTCCGATCGGCTCGATTGCGTCACGTCCATGAAGAAACGGGTGGCGCCGAGCGTCAGGCTCCAGGAGGCCGAAAGATCCAGGA
>DATLZA010000197.1 GCA_035574235.1 Planctomycetota bacterium
CTGGTGGGGGTGGGGCGGGCGGCGTATGCGCTGCAGGGGCCGAACGTCGAGCGGTGCCTTCTGACGGTGGCGGCGGTGGGGGCGCTTCGGGCGAAATACTTTCCGCTGCCGGAGGAGAAGGTGGCGGGGCTGGAGCGGCTGGTCGAGTCGCTGGGGCGGGAGTGCCGCGAGTGCGGCCGTCCGATCGCGCGGCCCGAGGAGGCGTGCCTGATCTGCTGGGTGGGGCTCCACGAGGGCTGCGGGTCGCGCGTGGAACGCCTGGATACGGGCGCGGCCGGACGGGTCTGCGGGGAGTGCCGGCGGCGGGATCTCGAAGGGGAGGGGATCCTGATTCCGGATCCGGGGACGCTGTCGCCGGCCGACTGGCTGCGCGCGGCGGGGTACCGGACGCAGGTCCTGACCCAGCGGCTGGAGCGGGCGGCGGGCGAGATTCAGGCGTCGATCCGCTCGCTGGGCGAGAACGCCCATCAGCTTCGGCGCGATCTGGCGCGGGACCTCGAGCGGACCGTCCGAGGGGCGTTCGGCTATCTCTACGTCATGTTCTTCACCACGGTTTTCCTGACGCTTTTCGGGATCGCGTACTTCAAAACGTCGGGCATGGTTCCGCCCGGGGACTTCCATCCGGCGAAGTTCTTCCGGCTGTCGAGCGCGGTGATGGTGGGCGTGCCGCTGGCGGTGTGGCTGGCGGGGGCGCTTCTTCGGGCGGCGCGGAACGCGCGGCGGGAGGACTACGAACGGCGGCCGGACGGGCGGCGGCTGTCGCTGCGGGACTATCTCTTCGGGTTTCTCTACTACGACAATCCGGTGGAGAACATCTGGGGGCCGATCGCGCTCATCGGGGCGACGCTCGCGGCGCTCATGTGGGTGTTTCTCGGCCGCTGAAGGAGGGGCCGGTCAGTCCCGGAAGGCGGCTGTGGCGGTGTCCTGGAGGACGCGCCGCAGGTCCGAGCGGTCGGCGTTGGGGAAGTTGGAGCGCTGGACGAGGAGGATGTAGTACGCCTCGCGCCGGGGATCGATCCATCCCTGCGTGCCGAAGGCGCCGCCGTGTCCGTAGCTTCCGGGGGAGAGCGCGGCGGTGACCCCCTGAGGTTCGCGGACCACCTGCCATCCGAGCCCCATGCCCATGCCGGGAGTGAAGCCCGCGGCCATGCCTCCAAGCTGGTCGGCGGTCATCCGGGCGACGGCCCGTTCGCTGAGGAACCGGCGGCCGCCCGCGACGCCCCGGTCGAGCATCATCTGATAGAAACGCGCCAGGTCGGGGGCGGTCGAGTAGAGGCCTCCGGCGGGAAGGGGATATTGCCCCTGGGGCGCGTCGCCCAGGAAGGGCTCCACGGGGGTCAGGCGGTCGGCATCCCGGCGGTAGAGGCGGGCGATGCGGGGGGCGCGTTCCGGCGTGGGGTAGAAGAACGTGTCCTTCATGCCCAGGGGCCGAAAAAGGCGTTCCTCGAGGAATTCCTCGAAGCGTTTTCCGGAGGCGACTTCGACGACGCGCCCGAGGACGTCGATCCCGGTGTTGCAGTACGCCCACTTCGTGCCGGGTTCGAAGGCCGGAGGGCGGGCGAAGTGAGGGACGGCTTCGGCGAGGGTACGGTTTCGTTTGGCGTAGAGGTCGCCCATTTCCTTGGGCGGAGCCCCCGGAATCCCCGAGGTGTGGGTGAGGAGGTGGCGCAGGGAGATCGGCTTGGGAGTCTGGAGCCGGCCGAATTCGGGGACAAAACGCGCGACGGGATCCTCGATCGAAAGCTTGCCTTCGTCCTCGAGCATGAGGACGGCGACGGCGACGACGGGTTTGGTCATGGAAGCGATGCGGAAGATCGTATCGGGGCGCATGGGGTCGCGCGCTTCGAGGTCGCGCCAGCCCAGGGCTTCGAGGAAGACGACCGTTCCGCGGCGCCCGACGGCGGCGACGAGGCCCGCGACTTCGCCGCGATCGACGAATTCCTGGAGGCGGGGCCGGAGAAGGGCGAGCTTTTCGGAATCGACGCCGGGCGAGGGGGTCGCGCAGGACGCCAGCGCCGCCGCGATCAGGCACGCGAGGCGTCGAAGGAGCGGAGGGTTCATGGCTCCGAGCTTAGCTTCCCGCCGCTTCGGGAACAACGGTTCGGCGCTTCAGCGGTTTCGGCGCCGGAACGCGGCCAGGGCCGTCGCCAGGACGGCGGCGAGGAAAGCGGGCGGCGCGACGGCCGGCGCGGAGATGGAGCTTCCGCATTCGCAGTGTCCGTCAATGAGGCCTTCCTCGTGTTCCTTGACGGAGGAGCCGCCTCCGGAGGCGGTCCGGCTTGCGGAGTCGATATTGGAATCGGGGCTTTCCTGCCCGTCCAGAGAGACCGCGCGGACGAGGTAGAAGTACGTCTGTCCGGCGGTCGCCGTGCAGTCGGAGTACGAGGTGGAGGTGACGTTGGAGGCCAGGGCGGTGAACGAGCCGGGGGCTCCGGTGGTGGAGCGGTAAACGGTGTAGCTCTGAGCGCCGGTGGAAGCGTTCCAGGTCAGAAGAATGCACGTGGGTCCTCCGGCGGCGTCGAGGTTGGTGGGCGCGTTGGGCCGCGTGCTGAAGGTCCAGGTGCGGATGTCCTGGATGGCGTTGAGGCCGCCGGTGGCGCCGGTGAAGCCGACGTGGGCGGTATTCCCGCCGATCGTCGAGGGGATGTCGATCGTGTAGTTCTGCGTTTGCGACGTGTTGCTGCCGGTATCGGTAATCGTGACCTGGAGGGTCGTTCCGTCGTAGACGAGCCGGGCCCGGAAGATGTTGCCGTTGTGGAAGTTGAGGGTAAGGGTCGTTTGATTTTCGGCTTGAGGGGCGGCGCCGTTGGTGAAGATTCCGGTGTAGCTGCCGCCGTTCGGGTAGATATCGAAAGCGATCGCGACGCTGGTGGGGATTCCCTGATAGCCGAGGTTGCCTCCGCCGCCTCCCAGGGCGGCCGCTCCCTGGCGCTGGAGGACGAAGCAGATTCCGTCCGCCATGGGGTTGCTGCCGGGGGTGAACTGGAACGTAAAGGTCGTGGCGAAGGCTTGGACGTTGACTTGGGACGTGCTGAACGCGCTTCCGGTTTGGCCGTTGACGGCCGGGGTCAGCCGCAGGACCGTCAGCCCCCCGGAAGACGCCGTGGCGGCGTTTCCGTTCAGTTGCATGTCGGAGGTCGAGGCGAACCCGCCGGAATGATCGATCGTCTGCGCTTCGGCGGCCGCCGCGGCAAGGACAAAAGGAAGCGCGCCTACAGCGATCCGGAATCCTCCCATGGCTCTTTCGCCTCCCCAACAACACGAGCCCAAGGGTGGGATCCCGCCCCTCAGAAATTGTAGACGATGGGTATGAAGCATGCAAGATGCATCCGCTTTCGATTGGGGGGCTCCCCTCCGCCTGGGGAAGCTCGACAGAGATGGCGCCGATGCCGGGAGCGGAGCATCCGGCTCCGGCGAGAGCCCTTCCAAAATAGCGGCCTCATGTCAGAATGGCAGGAACATGGGTTATATGAAGATAAATATTATAAGTTTTTGTATTACAACAGCTTGTAAATTAAAATCGTTTCGTGTTTGGCATGTAATTTGCATTTTGCATAAGCGCAAGGTTGAATCGGGTCGTCTGCGAGACGGTCCGGGAGAGAACGAAAGGAGGTGACGCGGAATGTTCGGGACTTTGGCTCCGACTCGGTTGAGCCGGTTCGAGGACGAGGTGGATCGGCTCTTCCGGGAGACGTGGGAAAGCTTCCCGAGGTTCGGGGCGTGGTTCTGGGAGGATCGTGTGGAGTATCCGGCCCTGAATCTCTGGGAGGACGGCGACAACCTCTATGTGGAGGCGGAGCTGCCCGGCCTTAAGCCGGAGGATCTCGAGTTGACCGTGCTCGGGGATGAGCTTTGCCTACGCGGCGAGCGCCGTTGGGAGGAAAAGGAAGGCGTGACCTGGCATCGGCGCGAGCGGGGGTTCGGGAAGTTCGTGCGGACGATCCGGCTGCCCTCGCCGATCGCGTCCGACCGCGTTCAGGCGTCCTTCCACAACGGCGTGCTGACCATCACGCTTCCCAAGGCCGAAGCGGCCCGCGCCCGCAAGGTCGAGGTGAAGCGGATCGAGAAGAAGTAATTCGGAGGAAAGGAGGTGAGGAAGCATGATGATGGAGCTCATTCGTAGGGGGCTCGGCACCGACCTCGGTCGTCCGGAGTCCGCTTACGAAGGCCTCACCTTCGAGCCTCGGGTGGACATCCTGGAGAACGAGGCGGAATACATCCTCACCGCGGACATGCCGGGCGTCGATCCCAAGGACATCGACGTGCGCCTGGATCAGGGCACGCTTATGATCCACGGGAAGGTGGCGGCCCGCCAGCCCGAGGGCACGGCGTACCTGATTCGGGAGTACGGCGTCGGCGACTATCGCCGGACGTTCGATGTCGGCGAGGGGATCGACCCCGAGCGAATCTCCGCGGAGTATTCCGACGGCGTGCTCGTGCTCCACTTGCCGAAGGTGGAGGCCGCGCGTCCTCGGAAGATCTCCGTGACCGCGAAGTAGAGATTGCGGACGTGAATCGGCTTCCGGTTCCGGGGATTCCGACCGACCGGGAGGAACCCCGCAAACCCGTCCCGTGCCGTTGGCCCGGAAGGCGGGTGAGGGGTCCGCCTCACGCGGCGGCAGGCCTCCCGATCCGGATCGGGACGCTTATCCCTCACGGGCGGCCCGGGCGGACGCCGCGACCCGTGCGCGCGTCCGTGACCGCGGCTGCGGTCGACGCCCCGGCGGAGCACCGCCCTGCCGGTCGTCGGCCCGCCCGCGCCGCGCCGGTTTTTTCGCCCGAAGAAAAATTCGTTCGCTTTTCAAGGAGGTGAGGGCCGATGAAGCTGGTTCCCTTCAAGAAGAAGAGCGGGAGGAACGGCGGCCTTCTCCGGGGCGGCGACGGCGCCTCCGCCTTGAGCCGCTTCCGGGCCGAGATGGACCGCCTCTTCGAGCGGTTCTTCCGCGATCCCTGGAGCGTCTTCGACGAGACGTCCTGGGCGTCGTCCTGGGGCTGGAATCCCGCGCTGGACGTGATCGACGGCGAAAAGGAAGTCACCGTCCGCGCGGAGATCCCCGGCGTCGATCCCAAGGACGTCGAAGTCACCGTCTCGGGCAATCTCTTGACGATCGCGGGCGAGAAGAAGGACGTCTCGGAGGAGAAGGGAAAGAACTTCTATCGCTCGGAGTGCTCCTACGGCTCCTTCCGGCGGAGCGTCGCCCTGCCGGAGGGCGTGGACGCCGACAAGGTGCAGGCGGAGTACTCCAACGGCGTCCTGACCGTCCGTGTCGCCAAGTCCAAGACGGCGGCGCCCCGGAAGATCGCGATAACCGCCAAGTAGCGCGTTCCCGTCGTCGTCCTCCCCTCCTTACGGTCCACGGGGCGCCGGTTCCAAGGCCGGCGCCCGGTGGACGCGTCCTCTGCGGGAGGTGTCGGATGCCCCTGGCGTACCGCGACGGCGAAGAGCTTCTGACCGACCTTGAGGCCGAACGGATCTACTGCGTGGTCGACGCGCTGGGCTTCGACCGCGACGGCTTCATCCTGCCTCTCAAGACCGCCTCCGAGGGAAAAATTCTGTCGATGCCGGACGGACGGATTCTTCTTCGTCCCCCGGGAGGGGCGGCCTTCGAGGCCTGGTTGGCGGAGCTTCCGGCCCGCCTGCGGGAAACGGACCTTTCGCGCGTTCCGCGCAAAGGAGACCCCGATCCGAAGCGCGGCCTCACGTCGCTCCGACAGCCCAGGCCGGTCGGAACCCGCCGGTACCTCGCCGGGGCCGCGTAAACGCGCGACCGCTTCCGAGGCTCAGTCTCATGTCACGTTGGCAGAGGCGAAGAGGATGGGAAGGATCCGGAGACGAACGGGCTGGCGCTCAGTCGGTTGTGCCGTCGCCGGCGCGAATCCGTTGGCATCGCGTTTGCACCGCCGAAGACCGGAGCCATGACTCAACGCGAGAAGATATGGACCCTTCCGGTGCTTCCGCTTCGGAACACCGTGCTTTTCCCCTTCGCCGTCCTTCCTCTTTCGGTGGGGCGGGACCGCTCCGTGGCCGCCGTCGAAACAGCGGCCTCGAAGAGCGACAACGAACTTATCGTCGTGGCTCAGCGGGACGGAACCCAGGACGAGCCGCGGTGGGAGGATCTCTACCGCGTGGGCACCCGGGCCGTGTTGCGCAAGGTCGGTCGCAATCCCCAAGGGGTCCTGGAGGTGCTCGTCCAGGGGTTGGATCGCGTGCAGATCGTGGAAGAACTCAAGGAGGAGCGTTTCTTCCGCGCCAAGGTGCGGGCGTTCCCCCTCCCGGCCGATCCCACGGTCGAAACCGAAGCTCTGCGGCGCGAAGTGCTCGACCTGGCGCGCAAGGCCCTCAGCTTCGTCAACGCGGAAGCGGCCGCCGGGGTGGCGGCGCTCTTCCAGGGAGCCACGGAGCCCGCCCGACTGGTCTACGGTCTGGCCTCGATTCTCAACCTCGAGCCGGCCAAGGAGCAGGCCCTTCTGGAGGCTCGAACCTTCGGCGAGGCCCTGCGGCTTCTCCACGAGTACCTTTCCCGCGAAGTCCAGATCCTCGAGGTCCGCCACGAGATCGCCCGCCACGCCCAGACCGAGATCAACCGCGAACAGCGGGAATATCTCCTGCGCCAGCAGCTCAAGGCCATCCGCGAGGAGTTGGGCGAGAAAAGCCCCGAGGAAGCGGAGCTTGCGCTTCTCCGGGAACGGCTGGCCAAGGCCGGGCTTCCCGAGGAGGTCCGCCGCGAAGTGGAGCGCGAGTTCTCGCGCCTGGAGCGGCTTCCGGCCGCGGCCGCCGAGTACCACGTCCTGCGCTCCTATCTCGACTTCGTCCTCGACCTGCCCTGGAACCGCCGGAGCGAAAGCCGCGTCGACTTGGCCCGGGCCCGGCAGGTGCTCGACGAGGACCATTTCGACCTCAAGGACGTGAAGGACCGGATCCTGGAACACCTGGCGGTCCTTCAGCTCAACCCCGGCGCTCGGGCTCCGATTCTTTGCTTCGTGGGTCCCCCGGGGGTCGGCAAGACTTCGCTCGGCCAGTCGATCGCGCGGGCGCTCGGGCGCACGTTCGAACGGACCAGCCTTGGGGGACTTCACGACGAGGCGGAGCTCCGGGGGCACCGGCGCACCTACATCGGCGCCATGCCCGGGCGCATCCTGCAGGCGCTCCGGCGGGCCGGCGTGCGCAATCCCGTCCTCATGCTCGACGAAGTGGACAAGCTCGGGCAGGATTTCCGCGGGGATCCCGCGGCGGCGCTGCTCGAAATTCTGGACCCGGCCCAGAACGTCGCGTTCCGGGATAATTACCTGGACCTGCCGTTCGATCTTTCGCAGGTCTTCTTCATCACGACGGCCAATCGCACGGATACCATTCCGGCTCCGCTCCTGGACCGCATGGAGGTGCTCCGCCTGTCCGGCTACAGCGAGGAGGAGAAGCTCGAAATCGCCCGCCGGTACCTGATCGCGCGCCAGATCCGGGAAGCCGGCCTTCCTCCCGAACGCCTGAACCTGACGGACGAGGCGCTGCGTTACCTCGTGTCCCGCTACACCCGGGAAGCGGGAGTGAGGCAGCTCGAACGGACGATCGGGCGGCTCGCGCGGAAAATCGCCCGCGAAGTGGTGGAAGACCCCTCGCGGCCGTCGCGACCGCTCGGCGTTCCCGAGGTGCGCGCCCTTCTGGGCCGCGAAAGCGTCTTCCCCGAGGAGATCCGCCGGGAGCTTCCTGCCGGCGTGGCCCCGGGCCTGGCCTGGACGGAAACGGGCGGCGAGGTCCTCTACGTCGAAGCCGTCCGGCTTCCGGACCGGAAGGATCTCCTCGTCACCGGCCAAGTGGGGCCCGTCATGCAGGAGTCGGCGCGGGCCGCCTGGAGTTTCGTGCAGGCCCAGGCGGACCGGCTGGGGATCGACCGCGCGCTCTTCCGCAACGCGGGCGTTCACGTGCACGTTCCGGCGGGGGCGATCCCGAAGGACGGCCCTTCCGCGGGCGTCACCATTGCGGCGGCGCTTGCGTCGCTTTACACGGGGCGTCCGTGCCGGCACGATACGGCGATGACGGGAGAAATCACCTTGACGGGGCTCGTCCTTCCCGTGGGAGGCGTCAAGGAGAAGGTGCTGGCGGCGCGGCGCGCCGGCCTGCGGCGGGTGCTCCTGCCGCGGCAGAACCAGCCGGACCTCGAGGAGCTTCCCGGCGAGGTGCGGGCCGAAATGACGTTCGTTCCCGTGGACCGGATCGAGGAGGTCCTGGCCGAGGTCCTGGCGGCCGAACCGGCCGGCGGGCGCGCGGAGGTTCCGATCCGGCGCGGAAAGGTGGCCTGACGGATCTTCGGAGGAGACGATGGACGCGGGACGGATGCTCGTCGTGGCGGGGCTGCTCCTCGTTCTCGTCGGGCTGGGAATCTGGCTTCTCGAGCGCTCGGGATTCCGGGGGCTTCCCGGCGACCTGCGCTTCGAGTCGGGAAATCTCCGCGTTTACTTCCCCATCGTGACCTGCCTGGTGCTTTCGCTGATCCTCACGCTGGCGCTCTGGCTCTGGAACTGGTTCCAGCGCCGATAGGCGGGCCGTCAGAACGCGCGCCAGGTTCCGTTCTCGCGCTCCACCCGGACCCGCGCTCCGTAGAGCGCGGAGAGGTTTTCTTCCGTGAGGACGCGCCCGGGAGGGCCGTCCCGGAAGACGCGCCCGTCCTTGAGGAGCACCACCCGTCCGATCTCGGGAAAGAGATCCTCGAGCGCGTGCGTGACGAGGACGACGTGGGTTCCCGTCCGCGCCAGCCGCCGCAGCGCGCGGCGGAGCTCCCGCTGCGCGCGAAGGTCGAGGCTGGCGGCCGGCTCGTCCAGGACGAGCGCGCGCGGCCCGTGCACGAGCGCCCGGGCGATCAGAACCCGGCGGGCTTCGCCGGAGGACAGCTCATCCATGAAGCGGCCGGCCAGGTGGGCCGCCCCGAGGCGGGCCAGCGCCGCGCGCGCCCGCCGCTCCCGGGCGGGCGTCACCGGATGGTTCCGCCACAGCCCCACGGAGCTGTAGAAACCCGAGAGCACCGCCTCGAGCGCGCGGATCGGACGCGCGAACTCCCCCTGGAGATCCGCCGTGACGATGCCCAGGCGCCGGCGCAGCTCGAAAAGCTCCCAGCGGTCGCGGCCGAGGATCCGGACCTCGGCGGGCGTTCCGACGGCCGCCGGGTAAAGTTCGCGCGTCAGCAGCTTGACGAGGGAGGACTTGCCGGAACCGTTGGGGCCCAGGATCGCGACGTTCTCGCGCGCGCCGATGTCGAGGGTGAGGCGGTCGAGAACCCTTCGGCCGCCCCGCAGGAGCGAGACGTTCCGGAAGGAAAGAAGCGGCACGGAGTTCGCCATCGCCGGGGATCATATCCGGGGCCGCGCGTCCCGTCGAGCCCGGCCTCACCGATCCGACCAGAGCCGGAGCGCGCCGTCCTCGGACGCCGTGGCGACGAAACGTCCGCAGGGCGAAAATCCCACCTGCTTGATTTCGCCTTCGTGGGCGGACAGCGTGCGGACCTCGCGCCCGTCGCGCGCGTCCCAGAAGGACAGGCCGCCGGCGGCGTCGCCCGCGGCGGCCCAGCGGCCGTCGGGCGAGAACTCCGCCCACCCGAGAGGATCGGGCCGGGTGCGGACGGTCAGGACGGAAAGATCCGCCGCCCGCCAGACCCAAAGCCGTCCGGCCGTGTCGGCCGTCAGGAGCGTTTTTCCGTCGGGGCTCCAGGCCGCCGACATCACCAGGTGTCCCGGCCGCGCCGCCGCAAGCTCCGCGCCGGTGGCCGCGTTCCAGATCCGGAGTTCGCCGCGGTTGGTCGTGACGGCCACGCGGGAGCCGTCCGGCGACCAGGCCACCGAGAGGATATCTCCCTCGTGACCTCCCAGAAGAAGCACGGATCCGCCGGCCGCATCGCGGAGGCCCACTCCGTTTCGGAGGCGCCGCCAGGCCAGCCGTTTTCCGTCCGGGCTGAAGCGGACGGGGACATGGGTGATTCCGAACGCGGGCAGGGTTTCCCGTTCCAGGCCCCGTGCGATGTCCCAGATTTTGACCGACTTGTCCACCGAGCCCGAGGCCAGGAGGCGCCCGTCCGGGGAGAAGCTGAGGGAGACGACCTTGCCGCAGTGGCCGGCGAGCTCCGCGACCGGGCGGGGCTGAGCGAGGGTCCAGATTTTCACGTTTCCGTCGGCGCCTCCGGTGGCCAGGAGGCGGGCTCGGGCGACGAGGGCGAACGCTCCGAGCGGGGCGCCGTGGCCTTCGATCGAGGCCGCGCGCCGGAGGCGGTCCGGCTCCAGGCGCGCGATCCGTTCGACGGCCGACGCGTCCGCCGCCGGGGCCGCCAGAAGACCGGCGATGAGGGCCGCGAGCATGGGCGACATCCGGGGCCCGGAGGGCCCTTCAGAACTTTACCTTAAAGGACGGCGGTTTTGCGGTCTTTCTCGGCCGCGGGCGGCGAGGTGGGGGGCCGCCTCGGGACTTAACGGGGAAGGGGTGAGCCGGTAGAATTCCCTTCCGGGAGGGAACGGATGCTCGCTTGGCTCGCCGCCGTCCTGACGCTCGCCGTCCAGGAGAAGGCTTCACCCGCGTCCGCGACCCGAGTGACGGTCCTGACGGACGACGACTTTCACTTCGAAAGCGATCTGGAGGGGACGGACGCCTCCGTTTCGGTGGCCCGATACAAGGTGTCGATCGAAGTTTTCCGGATGGCCGGGCCGCAGGACCTCTTTCGGCTTTCGGTCGCGGGGGAGGCTCTCGAGTACGACTTCACGAACCTGAAGACGCTTCTGCCCGGCGCTCCGGAAGAGTTCGCCGAGGAGGTCGACGCCTACCGGATCGATCCCAGCTACACGCACGTCTTCGACGCGCACTGGAGCGGCGTTCTCTACGGCACGGTCGCCTGGGCGTTCGAGGAAGAGGGCCACATGCGCGAGTCGGCGACGGGGGCGCTGGGGATCGGCGCGTTCCACCGGTTCGGTCCCGATCTCACGCTGGGACTGGCGCTTCATGTCCAGTTCCGGATCGAGGATCATGAGTGGATTTACCCGTTGCCTTACGTCGAGTGGAAGATCTCCGAGTCGGCGCTTCTGCGCACCGAATCGAAGGCCGGCTACGGGCTGGCCTTCGAGCTGGCTCTCGACGAAGGCGGGGCGTTCGGCGTGGAATCGCGCCTCCGGTACCAGGGCCGCCGGATCCGGCTCCGCCGCGACCGGCCGATCTCGAACGGCATTCTCGACGATCAGCGCGCGCTGTGGGACATCGGCGTCCGCTGGCAGCCGCTGAGGAATCTGCGCGTCTCTTTGTACGCGGGCCTCGACGTCTGGCAGGAGTTCACGTTCGAGGACGAAACGGGGAGCAACCGGCTGGAACTGGAAACCGAAAGTTCCCCGTTCGTCGGCTTCTCGGCCAGCTGGCAGTTCTGACGGCCCCCGGGCGGAGGACCTACCGCTTGCCGCGGAAGCAGGAGCGGCAGTAAACCGGGCGGTCGCCGCGGGGCTTGAAGGGCAGGTCGCAGGGCCGGCCGCACTGAGCGCAGACGGCCTGGAACGTTTCGCGCGGGCCGAAGGAGCGCGCGGGGACGCCCGGGGGGCCGGCGTTGCCGGGCGCGCCGGCGGCGGCGCGGAGGGCGCGGGGCGGGCGGGGCCGGCGGCCGCGGTCCTCGTTGCGCATCCGGTTCATCTGGCGGCACACGGGGCACCGTTTGGGCTCGTTGCGCAACCCGAGCTGCGCGTGGTGCTGCTGCTGGCCCGCGGAGAAGACGAAGGACTCCCCGCAATCCTTGCAGGTGAGCTGCTTATCGACGTAGGTCATGGAAACCAGGATCCCCCATTCCGGCGACCGGGAGAAAACGCCGACCCTGATTAGAACGGATCGGGCGGGGGCGGGGCAACGGAAATCTGAGGCGCCCTACTCGGAGGGGTAGGCGCCCGGGTCGCGCACGAATTTCGCCAGGGCCGCCAGGCCGTCGCGGGACGGCGTGCAGTGGACCCACCAGCGGGCCTTCGTGCGCCGCACCAGCCCGGCGCGGGCCAGGTGCGCCACGCAGTGGGACACCGCCGGCTGTTTCATCCCCGACGCGCGGCAGATCTCCTCGATCGTGATCCCCCGGTCGCGCCCCGAGGCCCGGCGGCAGATGATCTGG
Organism: Planctomycetota bacterium; assembly: GCA_035574235.1. Classification (NCBI taxonomy): domain Bacteria; kingdom Pseudomonadati; phylum Planctomycetota; species Planctomycetota bacterium. Next base: position 12,108 of record DATLZA010000197.1, read on the forward strand.
TAGACCCGCCGGCGGTTGACGTTGGCCAAAGCCTTGAGGATCGTCGTCAGCGCGGAAGACATGGCTCACCCCCCCGGCCGGAAGCACCCGTCAGGAATATAGCCCATGGCGGGGCGGCGCGGGCGGCTCTTCGGCGTAGAGCGCGTCGATCACGGCGCGGTGCCGTTCCTCGACGATGCGGCGCCGGACCTTGAGGGTGGGCGTGACCTCGCCCCCCTCGATCGTGAAGTCCCGGTCCAGAAGCGCGAACTTCTTGATCTTCTCGAAGGGCGCCAGGCTGCGGTTCACCTCGTCCACGGCCTCCTGGATCTCCTCGCGCGTGGCGCCGGGAGCCGGGACGATGAGGGCGGCCGGGAACCTGCGGCGGTCCCCCACGACCACGGCGTTCAGGATCGCGCGGTGGAGCTTGAGGCGGTTCTCGATCGGCTGCGGCGCCACGTATTTCCCGCCCGCGGTCTTGAGGAGGTCCTTCTTGCGGTCCGTGATTTTCAGGAATCCCTCCTCGTCGAACTCGCCGATGTCGCCCGTGGCGAACCATCCGTCCCGCAGGACCTCGGCCGTCTCCGCGGGCTTGTTGTGGTACCCCTTCATGATGTTGGGCCCGCGCGCGAGGATCTCCCCGTCCGGCGCGATCCGGATCTCCACGCCGTCGAGCGGCTTGCCGACGGTTCCGAGCTTGATATCGCCGGGGCGGTTGAGCGTGAGGACGGGCGAGGTCTCCGTGAGCCCGTAGCCCTCGAGGATCGTGAATCCCAGCGAGAAGAGGTATTCCGCGACGTCCGGCGGGAGCGGCGCCCCGCCGGAGATGAAGTAGCGCATGCGGCCGCCGACCCGCGCCGCGAATTTGCGCAGTACAAGCCGCCGCGCCAGCGCGAACCTCAGGCGCAGGCCGAGGGGGACGGGCCGGCCGCGCCGCCGGAGGGCCGCTTCCTCCGCCCCCACCCGCCGAGCCCATTCGAAAAGCCGCCGCCTCCAGGGCGGAAGCGCCGCGACGGCCTCCCGGATGCGGGCGTAGACCTTCTCGTAGAAGCGCGGCACCGCTCCCATGACGGTGGGCCGCACCTCGAGGAGGTTGTCCGACACGCGGTCGATGTGTTCCGCGTAGGCGATCTGGGCGCCGTGGGCGAAGTAGGCGTAGTCGAGGATCCGCTCGAAGATGTGCGACAGCGGCAGGAAGGACAGGGCCACGTCCCCGGGCCCGAGGTCGAGCGGAGCGCACGCCGCCTTGAGATTGGAGACGAGGTTGCGGTGGGTGAGCATCACCCCTTTGGGCACGCCCGTCGTGCCCGACGTGTAAATGAGCGTCGCCAGATCCTCGGGGCTCACGCGGGCCTCCGGCGGGTCTCCCGCGGCCCGGCCGAGGAACGCTTCGAAGGGCTCGACCCCGGGCGCGGGGTCGAAGCTGACGACGGGCGGACCCGCTTTCACCTTGGCGGCCTGCTCCGCGTTTTCCACGAAGACCGCCCGGGCGCCGGAGTCCCGCAGGATGTAGTTTACGGGTTCCTCGGGAAGGGTCGTGTAGATCGGCACATCCGCCGCGCCGAGGAGCTGGCAGGCCCAGTCCACGACGGCCCACTCCACGCGGTTGTAGGAGAGGATCGCCACGCGGTCGCCGGGTCCGATCCCCGCGCCCGCCAGGGCCGCCGCGCAGGCGCGCACGCGGCGGTCGAACTCCGCCGTCGAAATGGCGCGCCACGCGCCGTCCGTCTTCTGGAGAAACCGGTCGGGGCGCGGAAAGTTCCGGATGCCTTCGCGGTACACCGCGTCCAGGGTCTCGGCGTTCATCCTTTTGAGTCTTGCAAAAGCGGTTGCCCCGATCAAGGCCGCCGCCTACGATGAGAACGTGAGTCGCGTGCGGCGCGTCCTGGCGGCGCTGCTCCTGGCGCCCTCGTTTGGGGGATGCTTTCTCCTTCCATCGGGGGAGCGCAGCCGCGTGGAGGAGGTTCCGGCCGAGCTGCGGCGGCCCGTGCTGGCCGTGCCGGCCGCGCCGGACCGGCATCCGTACGGGGACCGCAAGCGCCTGGAGGTGGGACAGTGGGCGCGCTATCGGGAGCCGCACCGGACGGTGACCTTCGCCGTCGTGGGCCGGGAAGGCGAGGACCTCTGGATCGAGGTGATCGATGAAGGACGCCCGCGCCTGGTGAGCGCCCGCAGGGTGGCGCCGGACGGGACGGTGCGGCGGGCGTTCTACGGCGAGGTGGATCCCGACGGAGCGCGATCGGCGGTGGAGCCGCAGCCTCTGGCGCAGCGGGACGGAGCGGGCCCTCCGCCCGCGCCGCCGGAAGGGGCGCCGGGACGGGAGGAGGGCGTGGAGCGCGTCCGCCTGGGCGGCCGGGAGCTCGAAGCCCGCGTGGAGCGGATTCGGTCGGAGGACCTCGAGGGGCGGATCGTTGAGGAGGAGTGGCTGTGGCATCCCGAGGTCCCGCCGGTGTACGCGGCCGGTCCGCGCGGAGGGCTCGTGCGGTATCGCGGCCCGCGGGGGACGGTGGAGCTGGAGGCGTGGGGCGGCGACGCCCGTCCGCTTCTGGAAATTCCGCGCTGAGGCGCCGGTCGGCGGCCGGACCGCGTTATGATAAAGGCGGAGGCCGTGGGGTGAGTCGGACGTCGTACAGGCCTTTCTTTTGGAGCGCCGCGGCGGCGGCCGCCGTCGGGGCGTTCGTTTTTCATCCCCTGGAGCGCACGGCCCGGGGATCGCCTTCCGACCCGGGGAGGCCGTCCCCGCGGGGCGCGTGGGTCGAGCCGCGCTCGGAGGTGGCGCACGAGGCGGACCTGGCCGCGCGCGCGGCCGAGGCGGCCGCCGACTGGCTGGAGCGCCATCAGTATTTCGAGGGCGCCTGGAGCGCGCGGTCCTACACCCAGATGTGCGAAGGCAAGGTCTGCCTGGGGCGCGGGGCGGACGAGCACGACGTGGGAGTGACGGCGCTGGCGGCGTGGGCGCTGATGGAGTCGGGGCTTCCGGTGGAGCGCGTGCGTCCGGCGGCGCGGCGGGCGCTGGCGTGGCTGGCGGCGCGGCAGGACGAAGACGGAGCGTTCGGTCCGCGGGCGGGCAAGTTCATGTACGGCCAGGCGCTGGCCACTCTGGCCTTCGCGCGCGGCTATCACATCCTGGGCGAGGGCATTTACAAGCACCATGCGGGGCGAGGCGTGCGTTTCCTGGAGCGGGCGCGGAATCCCGACCTGGCGTGGCGGTACGGCGTGCGGGACGGGGACAACGACGCCAGCGTCACGGGCTGGGTGGCGGCGGCGCTTCTGGCCGCCGGGGCGCCGGAGGTGGGCGTGGAGGTGGATCCGCGCGCGCTGGAGGGAGCGGTGCGGTTCCTCGACCGGGCGACGGACGAGCGGCACTTCGGGACCTCCTACACGGTGCGGGGGGGCGGTTCCGCGCGCCTGGAGGGGGCGGGCGGGCGGTATGAGCCCAACGAGGGTCTGACGGCCGGCGCGCTCTGGGTGCGCCTGAAGCGGGGGCTCGACCGCGACAGCTTCGCGGCGCTGGCGGCGGCGCGGCGCCTGGCGGGGAGCCTGCCCGTGTGGACGGAGGACGCCTCGAGCGTCGATTTCGCCGCGTGGTTCGCGGGGACGCGCGCGCTGGCCGAGTACGGGGATCCCGAGCTCTGGGGGGTGTGGTCGGGCCGGGTGGAGCGGCTTTTGGCGGGGCGGCAGCGCCGCTACTACGACGGATGCCTGGCGGGGAGCTGGGATCCCGTGGACAAGTGGGGCTCGGAAGGCGGCCGCGTCTACGCGACGGCGATGAACCTGCGGACGCTCGGCGTCGTCCGGGCGGGGCGCTGAACGAACCCGTCACCTCGGAGGCGGACCCTCGCGCCTTGCAGAGGCGGTTCGGGCGCGGGCCGGCGAGCGCAAGGCGCAGGGGGGCATCGGGGGGCCTCCGTCATCGGCACGCGCAGGGGGCGGGGCCGAGGGCGTGGAGCTTCCAGGCGCGGCCTTCCCGGATGAAGCAGTAGGTCTTCGCGTTCATGAGCACGGTCCAGTGTTCCGGAGCGGCGGGGCAGGGTTCGGCGTGGATGCGGGCGGGCCGGTCGGGGACGTAGGCCTCCATGAACTCGCGGCGGGGAAGCTCGCGGCCGTCCTGGCGGACCGTGTCGGCGACGAGGGCTTCGGCGGCGGAGCGGTTTCCGCGCACGAGCGAGGTGTGGATCTGGGTAAAGGACCAGCGCACGCCGTTGGCGGGGCTGGTCCAGTACAAGGCCGCGAAGAGGCCCGCGGCGGCGCCGAGAGCCAGGAGGACGAACACCCACCAGGGGCCGGGGATCCGTTTCATGACCGCAGCCGTTCGAAGGGGATCTGGACGCGGGCGAAGAAAAGCGCCAGGAGGAGAAGCGCCGCTCCCAGGGCCACGAGGTTGATGCGCAGGGTCACGCGCTTGCGCTCGATGGCGCATTCCTTGACGAGGAGTCCCGTGACGAGGAGCAGGAGAACCGCGGCGTAGAGGGCGCCGGGGGTTTCGAGGAAGAGGTCGGTGGCCCAGGAGGGGTCGGTTTCCTCGAGGACTTTCCGGTAGCGGCGCCGGGACAGAAGCGTGTGGATGCCGAGCCCGCCCCAGGCGGCCACGGCGGCCACGAGGGCCGTGAGGCTGGCGAGAACGGGGGACTTCTCTTCCGGCGGATCAACCTTCAAGGATCGACGGGGGAGAGGCGGGCTCCTCCTCGGCGACGGTGCGGCCGGTGACGACCGTGATGTCGTCGTGCTGGGGCGCCGAGCCCTGGTGCGCCTCCACTTCCTGGACCAGGAGCGACAGGAACTCGCTCGAGCTCTTGTCGGCGAGCTGCTTGACGCGCAGATAGAACCGGTTCTGACCGAACTGTTCGTGCCGCTCGTTCATGGCCTCGATTACGCCGTCGGTGTAGAGCGTGAACCGGTCGCCCTTGAAAAGCTGGATCTTCTGCTCCTTGAGCGTCTTTTCGAAGAGCGGGCCCTTGTCGATGCCGAGGGCCAGCCCGTTCGGGTTGACGAGGTGGCAGGTGTTGGAGGCTTTGCGCCAGAGGACCATCGGGTTGTGGCCGGCGGAGACGACCGACAGGACCGCCTTCTGAAGGGAGAGAATCATGTAAAAGACGGTCACGAACATGCCGCGCTTGATGTCGTTGTAGAGGACGCGGTTGACGCGGATGAGGGTTTCGGCGGGGGAGAGGGTGCGGACCGCCTCGGATTTCACGAGGGCGCGCGTCTCGGTCATGACGATCGATCCGGGGATGCCCTTGCCGGAGACGTCGGCGACGAGGATGCCGAGGTGATCGGGGTCGATCTCGATGAAGTCGTAGTAATCGCCGCCGACTTCCCGGGAAGGACGGTAGTAGGCGGAGATGTCGTAGCCGGGGATCTGAGGCACCTTGCGGGGGAGGAGGTTGGCCTGAAGCTCTTCGGCGATGGCGAGTTCATGCTCCAGCATCTTGCGCTCGACCTCGCTGAGGTCCTCGCCTTCGGCCTTGTTCTTGAGGAGTCCCATGCGCTGCCGGAGGGCCAGGCGTTTCTGGGCCTTGAGGCGCAGGAGCGAGACGGAGGAGGCGCCGGTGCTCATGGCGGGCAGGGAGGGCGGGGTATGAGCGGGTCTCCGGGGGAGTTCCCCCTCTTTGCCGAACGACCGGCGGAGCGGCGGACGGTTGCGCGGCGGGATCGGCATGTTCGGC
>DATLZA010000198.1 GCA_035574235.1 Planctomycetota bacterium
TGGCTCTTTCAGCTGGCGCGCCGCGCCGCGGCCGACCACCACCGCCGGCGCTCCCTGCGGCCCCTTCCCGCCGAGGTCCCGGCCCCTCCGCCCGAGCCGGCGGCGTCCCCGGCCGTCCCCTGCGTGGCGCCCCTCCTCGAACAGCTCCCGCCGCACGATCGGGAAGCCCTGGAACTCGCCGACCTCGAAGGCCGGCCTCAGAAAGAGCTCGCGGGACGACTGGGCCTGACGTGGAGCGCCGCCAAATCCCGCGTCCAGAGGGCCCGGCGGCGCTTCCGCGAGGCGCTCCTGGCCTGCTGCCGGGTCGAACGCGACCGGCGCGGGAACCTCCTCGAGTGCGCCCCCCGCGAACCCCGTTTTTCCTGCGTCCTTTCGGGCCCCGCCCCGTCCTTCCGCGTGAAAGGAGAAACGGAGCCATGAACGGCTGCGGAACGGAAAATCGGGACGGAGGCGCGCCGCGACGCGCGGTCGAGGTCGAATTTCTCTATCTCGATCGGACGGCCTGCACGAGATGCCGCGAGACGGAAGAGGCGCTCCGGACGGCCGTGGAGGAAGCCCGGCGGATCCTGGATCCTGCCGGAACGGAGGTGTCCCTCCGGACGATCCAGGTCCGCACGGCCGCCCAGGCCCGGACGCTCCGGTTCGTCAGCTCCCCGACGGTGCGGCTGAACGGCCGCGACGCGGCCCCCGAAGTCCGGGAAAACGCGTGCTCCGAATGCCGCGGAATCTCCTGCCGGGTCTGGACGTGGCGGGGAAAAGACTACGAAGCGCCGCCCGCGCCGCTGCTTCTCGAGCTTATTCTGCGGGAAGCTTACGGTCGTCCGGAGGGGAGGCCGGTCGCTCCGGCGCAGGCCGTCGAGCTTCCGGAAAACCTCAAGCGCTTCTTCGCCCGATCGCGCTCCCGGCGGGCCGCGCGTCCGGGAACGCCCCCTTGACGGGCGCGCCACGATCCGCGCTCAGGGAACGGGTCACCGGCTCCCTCTCGACCAGCCTTCTTTTTCGATCAATTGACGGACGCGGCGCTCGATTTCGTCCTGAATGCCCCGTACACGGTCCGGGGGCTTCCCTTCAGGATCCTCGAGCGGCCAATCCTTCCGTCGAAGGCCCGGCACGACCGGGCACGCCTCGCCGCACCCCATCGTGATCGGGAGGGCGGCCTCGGAAGCCATCTCCTTCGTGAGCTTTCGACGTTCGGCGGTCGACACCGATCGACCACCGCGGGATCGACGAGCCGGTCGAAGAGCGCCGCGCCCGCCCCCGCTCCGCGCGCCTCAGCGCTCGCCCGCGCCGGCCGCCTTGCCGGCCAGGTCCCGCGCCATCCGCCAGTGCTCCCGGAGCGCCGGCAGCGTCCGCTCCGCCCACGCGCGGATCTCCGGGTCCCGCGCCAGCCGGACCTTGCTCTCGAAAAGAGAAACCGCCCGGGCGTGCGCGGCCGTCATGAGCGCGAGATACTCCGCGTCGAACCGGCGGCCCTCGAGCTTCGAAAGGTGCGACACAAGCATCGCGTGCGCCTCGTCCGGCTTGGACGGCACCTCGACGCCCTTCTTCCCGGCCAGCTCCGTCAGGTCGCGCTGCGCCTTCGTGTGCTCCTCGATCATCCGGCGGGCGAACTCCTTGACCTCCGGGGAAACCGCGCGCTCCGCCGCCACCCGCCCCGCCTCCACCTCCCCGACATTCAGGAGCGCCGCCTGAACCAGGAAGAACAGGTCCGGATCGCCCGCCGGCCCGCCCCCCGGACGCTCCTGCCCGGCCTGCGGCGATTCGACGCACGCGGCGGCCGCCACGAGCACCATCCCGACCGAGACCTTCAGCGCGTTCGGAAACCTCATCGATCGTCCTCCCCACGTACGAGTGTCGAAATCCGACGGACCTCCCGCCCTCCACAGAGCCGCGCGGGCCCGAAACGTTACGGGCCTTCCGCCGTGGAGGGGGAAAGGCCGGCCTCCAGGAGAGGACGCGCGGGCCGGCGCTACACGCGGGGTTCCCAGCCGGGCCGGTACTCGCGGCTCCAGTAGGCCTCCGCCTCCCGGTCGCCCACGATCTTCCGGGCCTTGGGATCGAAGCGGATCATCCGCCCCGTCCGCCAGGAGATGTTGCCCAGATGGCACAGAAGCGCGCTCTTGTGGCCTTCCTCGATCTCCGCGTTCGGACGCGCCTCGCCGCGGATCGAGTCCAGAAAGTTCCGAAGATGCGTCTCGTCCCCCGCCGGAGAGGATCCCTTGGCGACCTCCGCGCCGGACTTGTCGTAGATCGACCAGGAACTTCCCGAGATCGTCAGCGTCCCCCGGTCGCCGAAGAAGGCGACCTGGTAGGACGGATCCGCGGGACTCCGCCCGCCCCAGCTGCGCTGCTCCCACGTGATCGTCGTCCCGTTCTCGAACTGGAACGTGGCGATCGACGCGTCCGGCGTCTCCTGGTCGTCGTCGTACCTGAGGCGGCTCCCCACGCAGGCGGCCAGGACGGGATAGTCCACCCCCAGGCCCCAGCGGCAGACGTCGAGGGTGTGGACGCCGTTGTTGCCGAGCTCCGCCGTCCCCCAGTGCCAGAACCAGTGCCAGTTGTAGTGCACATAGTTGTCCCGGAACGGGCGCTCCGGCGCCGGCCCCTGCCAGAGCGACCAGTCCAGCGTCTCCGGCGGCGGCACCGCCTTCCCGCGGCCGATCGAAGGACGGTCGCTGAACAGATAAAAGCAGCGCGCGTACAGCACCCGGCCGATGGCGCCCTGGCGCAGCGCGGCCACCGCCTCGATGTGGCTGGGCCAGCTCCGCCGCTGCGTGCCGTGCTGAACGATCCGGCGATGCTTCCGGGCCGCCTCGACGAGAAGCTCCCCCTCGCGCGCGTTGTGGCTGCAGGGCTTCTCGACATAGACGTGCTTGCCCGCCCCCAGGGCCAGAATCGCCGCCGGGGCGTGCCAGTGGTCGGGCGTGGCGATGACGAGCGCGTCCACCGCCTTGTCGTCGAGGATCCGCCGGAAATCCGTCACCCCCTGCGGGGGCCGCCCCTGAACCTGCGCCACGTCCGCGACCGCCGCGTCGAGATAGGCGCGATCCACGTCGCACACGTACGCCACCTCGGCGCCCGGAATCCGGGCGAGCCCCATCGCCAGCCCCGTTCCGCGGCCCGGCCGCGCCGGCGCGCCGTAGGCCCGCGAAACGCCCATGACGCCGACGATGATCTTCTCGTTGGCCCCGCGCGCCCAGGCGGGCGCCCCCGCCGCCAGCCCCGCGGCGGCCGTCAGCCCGACAAACTCCCGGCGGCTCATCGATCCTCTCATGTTCGGCCTCCTGCCTAAGATACAAGGCCGCCCCGCCCGCCGATTGGGCGCCTAATCCGGCCCGGCCCGTCCCTGAAGGACGAGGAGGGATCAGCCATGAAGATCAGCCGACGCCGGTTCCTGGCCCAGGGCGGCGCCGCCGGAATGGGGATCCTGGCGCTCCCCGCCGCCCGCGCGGCCCGCGCCTTTCCGGCCCACGAACGCCTCAACTTCGCGATCGTCGGCGTCGCGGGCTACGCGGCCGCCACCGCCTTCATCCCCGCCCTGCACCTCTACGAGAACGCGGGCGTCACCGCCCTCTGCGACGTGGACGAGCGCAAGATCCCCCGCGTCTACGAGATCTGGAAGGAGCGCGCCGGAACGGCCGAGGTCTACCGGCGGCTCCTCGAAAACCGCCCGAAGTTCTTCCCCGACTTCCGCCGGATGCTCGACGAGGCGGGCGGCGAGATCGACGCGGTCGTCGTGGCCACGCCGGACCACTCCCACGCCGTGATCGCCGCCGCGGCGCTGCGGGCCGGAAAGCACGTCCTCTGCGAAAAGCCCCTCACGATCAACGTCCGCGAGGCGCGCGCGCTGCGCGACCTGGCGGCGCGGCACCGCGCGGCGACGTCCATGGGGAACCAGGGCACCCAGAGCGCGCAGTTCCGGCGCGGCGTGGAGCTCGTGCGCGAAGGCGTCCTGGGCGACGTCGAGGAGGTGATCCTCTGGTTCCCGCGCGGCGGGCAGAACCACCGGCAGGCCCCGCAGGGGTCCGAGCCCGTCCCGGAAGGCTTCCACTGGGATCTCTGGCTGGGGCCCGTGGCGTGGCGGCCGTATCATCCGCGCTGGATCGCCCGCTGCCACTGGCGGGACACCGGAGCGGGGGAACTCGGCAACTTCGGCCCCCATACGGGAAATCTCGCCTTCATGGCGCTCGACGTGGCGGATCTCTGGAAGCCCGGCCCGGAACCCGCCCGCATCCGCGTGCGGGCCGAGTTCTCGGAGCTCAACCGCCTGTCCTTCCCGCGCTGGGAAACGATCCGCTGGAAGGTCCCCGCGCGGGGCGCCCGGCCGCCGGTCACCTTCACCTGGCATCACGGTCCGGCTCCGGACATGGCCCCCGGCTCGCGGGACCGGATCCTCGCCCTCCTCCGCGACCACGGCCTTCCCAAGGAACGCGAGGAGAAACTCTTCAAGAGCGCGGGAGCGCTCCTGGTCGGCCGGCGCGGAGTCCTCCTCACCGGGAGCCACAATACGGAAATCACCCTCCTGCCCGAACGCGCGTTCCAGGGCGTGGACCTTTCCCGTCCCCGAACCCTGCCGCCCTCCCGCGGACACTACAAGGACTGGGTCCATGCCTGCCGGGGCGGAGAGCCTCCTCTGGCGCGCTTCGAATACGCCGCGACCTTCAACGAGTTCCTGATGCTGGGACCGGTGGCGACCCTCTTCGAGGACACGGAGCTCGAATACGATCCCGTCGCGGGAAAGATCGTCAATTCGCCGGAAGCCGATCGCGCCCTCGGGTACGAGTACCGCGAAGGATGGCGCCTGACGTAGACTACTCGACCCGCGGCACGCGGTGAAGCTCCCAGTCCCGCCGCTTTTCAAGATAAAGCAGCCACTGCGCCCCCGCCTTGAGAAGGTGCGCGTAGCCGCCGGAGTCGGACAGGTGCTCCCACCGGCCCAGGAGGCCCGTCGGAATATAGCCGCGTTCCGCGAACATCCGCTCCCACGTCCCGAGCCCCCGGCCCAGCTCCCGCTCCAGCGCCCGAATCACCTGCTCCTCGGTGGACGCCAGATAAAACGTCCGGCGCGCCTCGCCGACCGAAACGGCGTAGCGGGCGTGCTCCAGGCCGTTGGCCCACGGGCGCTGATCCTTGACCACGGTGTACGGAAGGGCGAACTCGAATTCGAAGCCCCCCTCCGCGGGCAGCGCATGCCCGGCCACCCGCAGCGGTTCGCCCCGGTCGTTGACGGCGACGCAGGAACGGTCCTTGCGGATCGTCACCTTCGCCCAGGGCGCGCCGGAATCCGGATGGCCATGCAAGCGGATGACGGCGGAATCGCCCCGGGCCGTGCCGGCCGCCAGAAGGGCGTTGCGGTGACTGACGAGCCGGAGCGTCACCTCCCCGAGGACGATCGGATCGGACGCTCCCGGCTCGGGTTTCGCGTTGATCGTGTAGCTTCTTCCCTCGTCGAGGAAGCGGACGCGCACGTCCTCGGAAAAGCTCCTCCGGTAGCGTTCCTCCCAGAGTCCCGGAAAGGCCCGGAGCGCCTGAAGCGCCCATCCGGAGACGACCATGTTCTGCGGTCCCAGGCGGGACCCGAAGGGGGCGGGCCGGTCGGATCCGTACGCCTCGGGCTTGCCGCCCTTGAACGCAAGACCGGCCAGGTCGAACCGGTTGATTCCGGGAGGGACCGCGCGGTGGTCGCACGCGTAGCGGAAGAGCATCGGGATCGTGTAGGCGTCGTAGACCAGCCGGAAGGCCAGCGGGTGGGGCATCTCGCCGCCCGCGCGGGCGATTCCGGCGTAGTAGTGATACTCCTGATCGTCGGCGAATCCCGGCGTGGACTCGCGGCGCTCCATGTCCCGCGGCGCCAGGCACCGCGTGGTGGGATTGGCCGGATCGCCCTCGCGCGGCTCCGGGATCCGCCGCAGAAGCGCCGCGTCCCGGCCCGTCAGTCCCGCCGCGGCCAGACACATCGGAATGGCCGGCGCTCCGTGCCGGGCGCGGCATTCCTGGAGCCGGCGGGCCGCCTCCGCGATTTCGGCGGCGCGCGCGGGGTCCTTTTCCCGCAGCCCGAGCCACGACACCAGGAGCAGGGCCGCCACATCCTGCGCCAGGTGGTTGGAGCTGCCGTGGGACCAGCCGTCCAGGCGCATCTCGGGATTGGGCTTTCCCGCCAGACGGTCGGTCGCCGGAAAGGCCGGACGGCCCGTCCGCCGGCGGACTTCTTCCAGGCTCACCGAAGCTCCGTCATCCCACCAGTAGGGGACGAACCCCTTTTCGCCCTCCTGGAAGAGATGTTCCCGGTCGAACCGGGGGGCGTCGGGGGCCGAATCGTCCCGCTTGGCCGAAAAGAGCGTGTCCGAGTGAAGGAGCATCTTGAGGTAGAAGGGAAGCACCCACCGCGTGAGGAACTCCTCGTAGAAAGGATCCCCGGTGACGCGCCCCGCCGTGCCGAGCGCCGCGCCGAACCACGCGCCGTCGTGCATCGTGTCGAGCGCCTCGCCCTGCACCCACCGGCCGGGGCCGTCCTTCTTCGTCACGTCGACGTATTCGTAAATCATTCCCCGCTGCTCGGAGCGCTCGTCCTTCTTGAGGTGGTGCTCGAAGACGTACCGCGCGAGGTTCATCATGAACCCGCGCGTCTCGGCGGCCCCGAGGGGCGGGGCGTCCTCGGGCAGCGGCGGCCGAGGATCGAGCCGCCGCACGCGGACGTTCCGGAACCAGAGCGGCGTCCCGTGGTCCTGCAGTCCGATCGGACCCCGGAACGGAAGATCGTCCACGATCGCGTTCTCGATCACCCGGGCGCCGTTCAGGGTCAGACTCACCGCCCGGCCGCGCACTTCGAGCTCGACGGCGTTCCACTCGCCGGCGGGCTTCGTGCGGTTCTCGCGCGGCGCGCAGCGGCGGAAGATCGAACCCGTGGAGCCCGCATGCGGCGGACGTCCGGCGTCGTCCACGATCTCGATCTGGTGCTCGACGTTGTCGCGGCTGCGGAAAATCAGGCCGCTGTTTCCGCCCCGCGGGATCTTGAACTCGAGCGTCAGGACGAAATCGCCGTACGTTTCGCGGGTCCAGAGATTCCCTCCCCGGTCCACGCGTTCGATGACGCCGCCCTCGATCTTCCACCCGGGGTTCGGTTCCCACGGGGGTTCCGCCGCCTCCTGAGCCGTCCAGAGCGCCAACGCCAGAAGCGCCGCCATAAAGCCCTCCTCGTCACGGATCCGCGTAGATTCGCCCCGAGGCGTCGCCGAGGAAGATCCTTCCGTCCGCGGTCGCCGCCAGACGCAGGTCCGTCCCGAAATGGCCGAAATCGTCGTGCGGAACGCCCTCGGCCCGGCGCAGGACGGAGCCGTCCGCCAGAGACAGCGTCTCGAGCGTCGGCACGCACCGCCAGTCGTAGGCGTTCGGATAACGCTTCCAGGCGAGGACCAGCCTCCCGCGGTCTTCGAGAACCACGGCGGCGTCGATCCGGCCGGGGCGCCGCGCTTCCCAGAGAACGCCTCCCTCCGGAGCCCGGCGCTGGATCACTCCCTGCGTCGTCGCCGCGATCCTCGAGCCGTCCGCCAGGCGGAAGCGGTGGAGCGCGTACGGGGGCCAGGAACCGTCGTCTTTCCCGGGGGGACGGCCCTTCCAATCATACGGGACACGCCCCTGCTCCTTTCCGTCCGGCGAAAGGATCACCGTCACGGCGTTCTCGTACCGGCGCGTTTTCTCGTTGAAGCGGAACGTGGAAGCCTCCACCGCGCCGTCGGCGCGGATCTCGATCCGATCGACGTTCCGGCCGGGTCCGTAGCGGGCTTGCTGGCGTCGGTTCTCGCCCAGGTCGAAGCTCCAGCGCCGCCGCCCGTCGCCGCCGAAAGCGTAAACGCGATCCGCTCCCGCGACGACGAGCGCTCCGTCCCGCGAGCAGGCGAGCGACTCCACCTGTCCTTCCACGCGGGCGATCTCCCGGAGCCGCGGCGCTTCCGGAGGGCGCTCGAGATCCACCGCCACCACGCGGCCGGACGCGGCGGCGGCGTACGCCCGCACCCAGGGGCCCGCCGGACGGGCGCGCCACGTCCAGCGCCGGCCGTCCGCCGTGCGCAGCGGCTCCCACCCGAGAAGCCGCCCCTCCGCGTCCCGGGCCTCCACCCACGCGCATTCCGCCTGAGCTTGAGTCGAGAGTCCCGAGGCGTCCACGGCCGCCGGGCCGAATCCTTGCGGGGGACCCACCTGGGCGTCGGCGGCGTCGGCCGGCCGCTGGGTTTCCGGAAGAAAGGGCGTGTCCTCGGGGGGGAAGGGCGAGTCGTGCCAGTAGACGTGCGCCGTGAAGGTTTCCCCCGCGGGGACCTCGCGCGGCAGACGCACGTACACGAGCGGGGCGCTTCGGGCCTGGCGGATTTCGCCGAAGCGGTAAACGCCCTCGTAGATCTGGGCGCCGAACCCGGCGGAGGAGACGTCGGGATCCTCCGCGCCCGGAAGCGATCGCCAGCGGATGCGGCTGAGGGGAAAACGCCCCTCCGGACCCGGCACCAGCTCCCCGGCCGAACGGACCCTGCCCTCGAGCGCGGCGCGAAGGTTGACGCTCCGGCTGCGGCCGCCGCTCTGGAGGTGGAGGATCGGCTCCAGGCGGCCCTCGATGCGGTGCCGGATTTCGAGCACGTCGTAGCGGGGGTCGAGCGGCGCGGCCAGCCGCACGGTGCCGTAGCGGCCTTCCTTGAAGCGCGAGACGATCCGCACGCCCTCGGAGTCGGCCTCCAGCGCGGCGTTCGGATCGTTCGTGCCGAGCGACCACGGGCGCGTCCCCTCGGCGGGGCGGTAGACCGGCCGGAAATGGTCCACCTTGACCTCGAGCGGGGTTCCCGAGCTGAAGGCGGTCACCGAGTGCGGATTGAAGTGTCCGAGCGACGAAGGATCCGCGGGAAGCGCGGCGCGGATCCAGGATCCGGCCGCGCGCGGGCCGGCGATGCGGATCTCGGCGCGGGAGGCGCGGGCGGGATCGGCCCATGTTCCGGGCGCGGCCTCCTGAGGCGTGATCAACAGATGCGGGCGGATGGGACTCCCCGGCGCGCCGCCCTTCAAACGGCCCAAGGCGTCCTTCCGGATCCGTTCGAGCGTCTCCCGGCCGCCGGCCAGAAGGATCGTGGCCGTGTCCACCGCGTCCACCTCCACCGCGAGCTTTCCCCCCTCGATTCGGAAGGGCGCCTCGCGGAAGCCGCGGTCGTGGTCGAAGGCGAGGACTCCGGCGACCGGATCGAGCGCGGGAGGGAGCGGTTGGAGGATCGTCACCCCGCGATGGGGTTTCAGCTCGATTCCGCCCCAGGAGGAGCCGTCCGGGAAATCCCGCGGATAGGAGCACCGGAGGCGGCGGTTGAGGAGGGTGATCACGAGAAGCTCGGTTCGGCAGAGCACCGGGAGGACTTCCAGACCGTCGGGCCGCAGGCGTCCCGCGAAGGGCGCGCCCGCCGCGAGGAACGGATGGAGCGCCTTGAGGAAGCCCGCGATCTGGCCGATCCGGTTCCACACGGGGACACACGCCGTGGCGCCCTCCTGATAGCGCCAGGGGCGGGTTTCGAACGGATCGATGCCTCCGTGAAGCGTGGTTCCCTGATCCCACACCGAGGGGACGAGGAACCATCCGAACAGGCGCGCCCCCCGGCCGAGCATCGCGTACGAGGCCAGGTCCTCCTCCGCGGGCGTGATCCAGCGCGAAGACTGTCCCACGGCGTCCACGAGATAGAGAATGGGCGCCGGTTCGTTGAGCGTCCGGATCTCGTCGAGCGAGCGCTCGTCCCCGAAGACCGTGGGGTCGCGGCTCTCTCCGGTGACGTGGTAATGGTAGTTCATGTAGAGATCGTGCGTCCAGGCGTAGCGCCGGAGGTCCGCGGGATTGCAGAGGAACTGCGGCTGGGGGGAGCCGTGTTCGCGGAGGAAGGCTCCGAGCGCCAGGAGGGTCTGCGGCCGGGGGCGGCCCCAGCCGGCGTCGTCCTGCATGTACCACGCCCAGGCGTCGGGGGCGCGGCCGAACTCGGCGGCGCGCCGGGCGAGCGTGCGTTCGAGGGACTCGGGCATGCGGCCGCCGTGCCGCTCGATCTCCTCGGCCACCTGAGCGTGTCCCTCGGCGCGCGTCACGTGGACGTCCATGTGCTTTTCCGCCAGGTCGCGCCGGTCGGCGTGCTGTCCCCAGAAGGGATAGTTCAGGGACTCAGCCGGGTAGGCCCGGAAGGCGGCCGTGGCGCGTCCGGCGTCGCTTTCGAGGCGAAGGACGCACGGTTCGCCGCAGGCGGCCGTGACGTCGAGCTCGACCGCGGCCAGGTGGCCCGGCGGGACGGGCGAGCCCCGGACGCGCGCCGGCACGGGGCGTCCGTTGAACTCGGCGGGTCCGAGCGCGGCGGGAGCGGCCCCGTCGTTGCGCACCAGGAGCGTGAGTTTCCGGAGATCCGCCGAAAAGGCGGCGACGGCGACCTTGAGGGATTCCGGCCGAGGGGCGGGGCCGGAGAGATCGGCTTCGCCCGCGTCGGTGATCGCCCGCAGGGCGAGCGCCGGCTCGCGGAGCGCGCGGGCCATGTGTCCGAGGAGGATCGCCCCGGCGGCGCCGGGGCCGAGCGTGCGCGGGCGGATGTCGTACCAGTCCACGCCGCGGCCGGGCGCCCGGGGCCCGGCGGGCTCGAGGTGCGCGGCGATCGGCGCTCCGGCGACGGCGAGATCGCGGATTTCGACGGGTCGGGCGAGGACGTTCCGGACGACGAGAAGGACGGTCGTGCGGTCGGCCGCGTCCAGGGCGCGCGCGGACAGGAGCTCCAGCGGCGCGCGCCGCCCGTCCGGCGGAACCCGGCCGGCACCGAGGAGGACGATCGGAAGAGCCAGAAGCATCCGCACGGGTTCGTTTTCCTCCGTCACGGGGCCGGATACAGGCGGCCCTGGGGGACCACATCCGGCGGCTGACCCGGCCAGGACCAGAGCAGCCGGACGTTGGCGATCGAGACGCATTCGAAGTATTCGAGCCGGATCTCGTAGAGGCGGCCGGCCTCGAGGTCGATCGTTCCGGTGCGTTCGCGCGTGCCGCGCACGGTCCAGTCGTCGATGAGGAGTTTCCCGTCCACCCACAGTCGCGCGCCGTCGTCGGAGACGACGTGGAAGGTATGGGGTCCGGAGGCGGCGGGCTCGACGAACCCGGTCCAGCGGACGGAGAAGTAGTCGGGATCGAGGGAGGGATAGGGCGCCCTCAGGCCCCAGGCGAAATCGATCTCCGGATCCACGCGCGTCACGCGCAGCGCCGTGAGGTCGGCGTTGTCGAAGTATTCGGCCTTGAGGCCGGACCCTCCGGCGGCGGGGAAGAGCGCTTCCGGAGGAACGACTTCCCGCGGCCGCGAGGGGCCGCTCCAGGAGAGCCGCACGGCGCCGGGGGGACCGGCGCATTCGAGCCGCAGGTCCGCCGGCCGCCACCCCGGCAGATCGAGAGAGCCGGACGTTTCCGGGGCGTCCGGCCTTCCGGAATGTTCGAGAACGAGCGTTCCGGCGATCCACAGGCGCGCCGCGCCGGGGGCCCGGACGTGGAACGTCCAGAGTCCCCGCGCCGGGGGAAGGATCTTGCCGGTCCACCGCGCCGCGGGCGCCTCGAGCGGAAGGTCCACGCGGGGATCCACGCGGGTCCGGCGCAGGCGCGTGAAATCGGGACGTTCGTAGTACTCTCCGCGGAGCCCCGTTCCGCGCAGAGGCAGGGACGTCAGGGGCCGGCCGGGTTCGGCCACGGCGAAGCGGCCGTGCGGGATCTCGACCGGCGCGCCGCCGTCCGAATGGGCCAAGAGGACGCGGCCCTCCTCGACTTCGAGGCGGGTGGAAGCGGGCTCCACGGTCAGGCGCAGCACGGTTCCCAGAACGCGGGCCTCCGCGTGCGGCGTCACGAAGGAGAAGCTTTCGCCGGGAGGGAGGGGGGTGACCTCGGCCCGGAGCGCTCCGGCGGCGAGGCGCACTTCCCGGGCGGGCGCGGGGCGGGCCAGGACGGCCTCGGTTTCGGGGCCGAACAGAAGGCGGGTGCCGTCTTCGAAGCGCAGCTCGACGTGTCCTCCGGGGCCGGTCCGGAGCGTCCGTCCCGGTTCCAGGCGTTCGCCCACGCGGGCGGACGCGGGGCCGGCGGAGGAGACGACGGCCGGCGCGGGTTCTTCGCCTCCGGGAGGCGCGGATCGTTCCCGCAGGAGAACCGCCGCCAGCGCGGCGGCGGCGAGCCCCGCGGCGGCCAATGTCCCGAGGGGCCGGCGGACCGCCTTCTTCCGGAGAGCGCGCTCCGCGCGCGTTTCGGCCACCGCCTCGGCCAGGAGCGCCTCCTCCCGGGCCAGCGCGATCAGGCGGCGGGCGAGCGCGGGCTCCTCCCGCAGGCGCGCGGCGAGGGCGTCTTCCTCCGGGGCGTCGAGCAGGCCCGCCAGGGCGCGCTCCAGAAGTTCGTCGTCGCGGGGCGTCATGGAGCCTCACTTTCCCGGCGCCGGCGCGGAGAGACGGCGTTGGACGCATTCGCGGAGGATCTGTTTGGTGCGCTTGAGGAGGGCGTAGGCCGCCTGGACGGTCCGCCCCAGGACGTCCGCGATCCGAGGGACGTCGAGTTTGTCGCCGTACCGCATTTCGAGGATCCGGCGGCCGCGGGAGCCCAGTTCTTCGAGGCATTTCCGGAGGGCGGCGCGCCGCGGATCGAGGGGCTCCTCGGAGTCCGCCGCCGCGCGGTCGAGCTGTTCGAGCACGCCGGGCTCCAGAAGAGCGGGCCGCCGTCCCCGGCGCTTGCCGTAGTGGAGGATGCGTCGCCGGGCGATCTCGCGCGCCCAGGGGAGAAACGGCGTGCCGGGGCGGTACTGGGACCAGGACGCGCTGGCGGCGAGCGACACGTCCTGGAGGAGGTCTTCCGCGTCGTGGAGGTTCCGGACCGCGGCCATGAGATAGGCGAAAAGCTCGGCGCGGTGCTTCATGAGAAGCTGGGTGACGCGCGCCTGACCTTCCGCGGAGAATGCTCCGGATTCCATAGGTCGGTCTTCCTGAAAGAAGGGACGAAGGGGGCCCTTCTTGGGCGGAGAATCGTCACGCCCGCCGGGCGGCGGTCCTCAGGGCGTTCACGGCGCTCACGACCGCCGCGACGGCGGCGTCGATCTCCTCCGGAGTGGTGAAGCGCCCGAGGGAAAAGCGGATGCTTCCGCGGAGGCGTTCGTCGTCGCGCCCCATGGCCCCGAGCACGTAGCTGGGCTGAAGCCGCGCGCTCGTGCAGGCCGAGGCGGAGGAGACCGCCACGCCGGGGATCGCCTTCATCAGAACCTCCCCGTCCAGGCCGAGAAAGCTCAGATTCGAAGTGGTCGCCACGCGGCGTTCGGGATGGCCGTTGACCTCGACGCCGGAAAGGGCGGAAAGGATTCCCTTTTCCAGGCGGTCGCGGAGGGCGCGGATGCGGGCCCGCTCCGCGGGGCCCTCGGCCCGGCAGATCGCCGCCGCGGCGCCGAGTCCCACGACGGCCGGGACGTTGAGCGTGCCCGAGCGGAGCCCCCGTTCGTGGCCGCCGCCGTGAAGGAGGGGTTCCAGCCGGACATGCGGATCCCGGCGGCGCACGTAGAGAAATCCCGCCCCTTTGGGGCCGCAGATCTTGTGGGCGCTGGCGCTCAGAAGGTCGATCCCCCAGGCGCGGACGTCGATCGGCTCCTTCCCGAAGGACTGCGTGGCGTCCGTGTGGAAAAGCGCCCCGCGCGCCTTGCAGAGCGCCGCGATTTCGCGGATCGGCTGGAGCACGCCGGTTTCGTTGTTGGCGTGCATGACGGAAACGAGAAGCGTCCGATCCGTCACGGCGCGCGACAGGCGGTCGAGATCGACGGCGCCGTCGCGGTCCACGCCGAGGACCGTGATCTTCCAGCCGCGGCGTTCGAGGTGTTCGCAGGGGTCGAGCACCGAGCGGTGCTCCGTGGCCACGGTGACGATATGCCGATCGCGCGAGGCGTAGGCGGGCGCGGCGGCCGCTCCGAGGATCGCGAGGTTGTTCGACTCGGTCGCGCCGCTTGTCCAGACGATTTCCCGCGGGTCGGCGCCGAGCACGGCGGCCACGTCGGCCCGGGCGGCCTCGACGGCTTCCGCGGCGTCGCAGCCCAGGCGGTGGTGCCGGCTGGCGGGGTTGCCGAAGCGCTCGCGGAAGAAGGGGAGCATCGCCTCCAGGACCCGGGGGTCCAGGGGCGTCGTGGCGTTGTAGTCGAGATAGATCGTCTTCATGGCCCACGGTCCAGGGCGCGTCCGAGCGCCGCGACCGTGAAGATTACAGGATAAAGCGCCTCCGAGTACCAGAGACGCGCAAAATAAAGGCCGATGGGGGAGGGCTCGAACCGGCGGCCCTCCTCCGTTTGTTCCGCCAGCCACCGGGCTCCGCGGGCGACGGCGTCCGGGGATCCCCCCGCCGCGGCCAGGGCTTCGACCGCAAGAGCGGTTTCTTCGATCGTGGGCGGGACGCCCGGAGCGGCGCCGAAGCCGCCGTCGGGATGCTGGGCGGCCTCGAGCCAGCGGAGGCCGCGCGCGGCGGCGCCGGCGGGCAGCCCGGCCGCCCGAAGGACCCGCGACGTGCCGTAGACGGGATTCTCCTCGTTCGGCGCGGCCTGGTTTCCGAACCAGAGCGGCACCCACGAGCCGTCGGCGCGCTGCGCCCGGCTCAGGTACGCGAACGCCCGTTCGAGCGCCCGATCCACGCGGCGGGCGAGGCGCCCTCCTCCCAGGCACGGCCGCCACGCGCTCCAGGCGCGCGCGGCGTGGGCGGTGAGGTCCGGGCAGCTCCGGTCGAAGGGAAGCTTCCCCCAGCCGCGGCAGAAGGTCGGCACGCCTCCGTCGCGGTTCTGAAGATCGAGGAGCCAGCGGACGCCCGCCTCGGCGGCGCGGTCCGCTTCGGGATCGACGGCGTCGCGCAGGAGATCGAGCGCCAGAAGCGCCCCCGGCGTGTCGTCGCCGTCGGGCACGCCTCCGGAAAGATCCGTCCACGCCCAGCCGCCGGGCGGGGAACCGGTGTAGGGATGGACCGTGCGCGTCTGCTGGGCCAGAAGCCAGGCGCGCAGGGCGCGGCGGTCGGCTTCGGGAAGGGGCGGTCCGGACCGGGCGAGCGCTTCCACGGAAAGCGTGGTGACCCACGTCGCCAGGTTCGTATCGATCGGCCAGCTTCCGTCGGGGCGCGCGGAGGCCCGGAGGAACTCGACGCCGCGGCGGGCGACGGGGTGGCCCGTCAGGCCGATCGAGGCCAGGCACATCGTGACGAAGCTCGTCAGCGGGGTGGCTTCGAGGAAGCCTCCGGAGGCGGGCTGGATCGCCTCCAGCGTCCGGAGGGTCCGGGCGCGGGCGAGCGACCGGACGAGGCGCGCCACGGGGTTGGGGCTGGGGCGGTGGGCGTGCTGGGCCTGACCGATGGCGATGAGGGCGGGGAGGGCGTAGCTGACGACCTGGAGGTCGAGCCACCGGAAGAGCGCGCGGGGAAGGGTCGCCAGCTCGAAGGGAAGGGCGGGGATGGCGTCCCAGGCTTCGGGTCCGTCGCCGAGTCTTCCGGCGAGCGCGGCCAGGACGAGGATGGGGACGGAGAAGGTGCGGTCGTCCCCGTAGCGGGATGCGATGGCGGAGGCGAAGGCCGGCGGAGAGAGATCGCCGAGGGCGCGGCGCAGCCAGGCTTCGGCGCGGGCGAACGCGGCGGCGCCTTCGGGGCGCAGTCCGAGCGCCGCCCAGCAGAGGGCCGTCGTGCTCGGGTTGCTGGGGCTGTCGGTCGTATCGCCGTAGCCGCCGTCGGCGTTTTGATGCCCGGTGAGCCACTGAAGTCCGCGGGCGACGAGATCGCCGGAATCCGGTCCTCCGCGGCGGCGGACGATCTCGAGGGCGACCGCGGCGGTGGCGGTGGAAAGGGCGCTCGAGGAGAGGCGGCCTTCCCAGAAGCCCCCCGCGGTGCGCGCGTCGAGAAGCTTCTGGCGGGCGGTTCGGAGCGTCCGTTCGAGGCGGGCCAGGTCCGGAAGCGACGCGGTTTTCACACGAGACTCAGGTGTCCCAGGGAGAGGAGCGCGTAGTAGGTGTATTCGCTGTCGGGCTGAGGGTCGGCCCAGGTGCCGCAGAAGGCGCGGCCGGTCCAGAGGGTGTCCAGGAAATCGAGCGTCCGTTCCGCGATCGGCGCGAGGGAGACTTTCAGGGCCGCCAGGGCGTGCAGGGCCGTGGCGGTCGAGAGAAGATCGGGAAGGGGCGCTCCCGGGGCGGCGGTAAAGCCCCCTTTGGGGTGCGCGCGCTCCAGGAGCCACCGGGCGGTTTCCGGGGAAGGCTCGCGGCCGAGCCGGCGGAGCAGCGTGACCGCGGCGGCGGTCGTCGGGGTCGTTCCAGCGGGGGCTCCCGCTTCGTTGGCGAAGGATCCGTCCGGAAGCTGCAGGGACGCGACGGAGCGGGCCAGGGCGTCGGGATCGGGGATTTCGCATCCGAGGTCCTGGAGGGCGCCGGCGGCGAGGAAGGAAGGGTAGACCGCCCCGCCGGCGGAGGCGCGGGAAGCGAAGCCGCCGTCGGCGGCGCGGTGTAGAAGGAGCCGCTCGGCGATCCGGCGGGCGCGGTCGGGCGGAAGGCTTCCGCGCGGAAGCGCCGCCCACGCGCGCGCCAGGCAGGCCAGGTGCACCAGATCGAGCCCCTCGCCGTCGCCGAAGCCTTCGAGGAAGGTCCGCACCCGCGCGGCGGGAGGATCGCGCCGCAGGGCGATCAGCCCTTCCAGGCCGAAGACGGTGTAGTAGAGGTCGCTTTGCCCGGCCCGGTCCCGGACGCCGCCGTCCGGGTTGAACTCGGACGTCAGGTAGTCGGCGACGCGCTCGGTCGCCTCCTCGAGGAGCTTGGGCGCCAGGCGCGCGACCTGGAGCATTTCAAGCCTCAGGCTCACGGGGCTCGATTATAGCGGCGATCCGGTTTCTTTCCGTCTTCGCCGAGAATTTCCGGGATGGTCCGTCGTTCGCCGCGTACGGAGGGCGACGGGAAAAGGAGGATTTCATGCGGACGATCGCCCTCATCATCGCGGCGGCCCTGGCGTTTTTCGGGACGCCGGCCTCCGGCTTTCCGACGGCGCAGGAAGCCTCGAAGCCCAACCTGGTCGTGATCCTGGCGGACGACCTGGACGAGGGATCGCTCGAGACGATGCTCCGGGCGGGGCTGCTTCCGCACATCCAGCGGACGTTCGTGGCCGGAGGGATCCGCTTCGTCAATTCGTTCGTGACGAACGCCGTGTGCGCCCCTTCGAGGGCGACGTTCCTCACGGGCCAGTATTCGCACAACCACGGGGTGCTTCATAACGGAGATTTGACGGGAAGAGGGGGAGTGACGGCGCTTGATCATTCGTCGACCCTTCCGGTGTGGCTGCGGGAGGCCGGATACCGGACGGGCCATGTGGGCAAGTATCTCAACGGCTATGGAGCGACGACGGACAGGGCTTGGGTTCCCCCCGGGTGGGACTATTGGCAGGGACTGATCGATCCGTCGACGTACAAGGTTTACGGGTACTTCATCAACGACAATGGCGACCCCAGCGATGAGCCGATCATGATCTATCAGACGGACTTTCTGGCGCAACGGAGCGTGCGCTTCGTTCACGAGTGCGATCGTCTCAACGACAACCAGCCCTTCTTCCTGGTGGTGGCTCCGCTGGCGCCTCATGTGGAAGTCCACGAGTCGTCCGGCAACATCTGGGAGTGGACGATCCGTCCGGCGCTCCGGCATGAGGGCTCGACGGACTTCCTGAAGCTGCCGCGGCCGCCGTCGTTCAACGAGCTCGACGCGAGGGACAAGCCGCGCTGGCTCCGGGAGCGGCCGCTTCTGGGACCGGCGGACGTGACGGCGCTGGAACGCAAGTACCGCGACCGGCTGGCGTCCCTGCGGGCGGTGGACGATCTCGTCGGGGAGGTGATGAAGGCGTTGGAGGAGACCGGGGAGGCCGACCGCACCGTGCTCGTGCTGACCGCCGACAACGGCTACTTCTACGGCGAGCACCGGCTTCCCGAAAAGCTCGCGGCCTACGAGGAGGCGATCCGCGTGCCGTTGTACATTCGGGTCCCGGGGCTGGCGGGCGGAAGGGAGGTGAGGGACGCGGCGCTCAACACGGACCTGGCGCCGACCCTGGTGGAGCTGGCCGGCGCGACGGCCGGACGCGTTATGGACGGGCGGTCGCTCGTTCCCGCGCTTCTGGGCGGCGGGGGGCTCGGACGAAAGCGGTTCCTCGTGGAGCACTGGATGGTGGGCGGGCGCTACACCGTGCCGACGTACTCCGCGGTGCGGACGCTGGTGGGGGAGCCGGCGGCCCCCCTGGCGCTCTATGTCGAGTATCGAGAGGGGGAGTGGGGAGCCCGGGAGTACTATGAGCTGGTGACCGATCCGTACCAGCTGGAGAGCCGCCACGACGATCTTTCCACCGGCTGGAAGCGGGCGTATCTGAACGGTTACCTGGAGCGGCTGCGGTGGGCCTACGGTCCGCGGGTGCGGGATCTCGAAGACTGATCGGCGGCGTCCGTCGGCGAACGGCCGCTCAGGAGGGGCGCCCCGCGTTCCGGGCCTCGAACTCCTTGCAGTACCCCTCGATCAGGCGCTCCCCGAAGATCTTGCCCACGACGCGGCGGAGCAGCCCCTTGAGGGTCGCGTTCGAGAGGAACCGGAGGGAGCGGACCGCCTGCTCCTTGTACGCCTCGAGAAGCTCCTCCGCCTTCTCGAGCACGCCCCGTTCCTGGAGGATCGCGCGGAGCTCGGAAGCGACCTCGGCGGGCCGGGCGCGGCCGCGGATGAGGGCCTCGACGACGTCGCGCTCCCGTCCCGGCCCGGCGCGCTTGTGGGCGATCGCCAGGATCAGGGACGGCCGCCGGCGCTCGAGGTCGGAGGCATCGCCTTCGGTCCGCCAGTCTTCCAGATCGTCTCGGATCTGGTAGGCGATGCCGAGCGACTCGCTGTAGGTGCGGAGCGCCTCGTGCGTTTCCGCGTCCGCCCCGGCCAGGAGCGCCCCCAGGCGGAGCGCCACCTCGAACGCGGGGGCGGTTTTCTGCCGGAAGATCTCGAGCACCTCGAGGGAGGCGGGGGGTTCCGGACGGCGCATCCAGAGAAGCTCCGCCCCCTGTCCGAGGCTGAGCGTTCGGTGTCCCTCGGCGGCCGCGCGGAGCATGTCCACGCGCACGGCCGGTTCCACGGAAAGCTCCGAAAGCAGCCGGTAGCCTTCGCCCAGCAGGAAATCGCCCACGTTGAGCGCCACGGGCACGCCCGTCTCCGCATGGAGGGCGGGCTCTCCGTAGCGGAGGTCGTCCCCGTCCTCGATGTCGTCGTGGATGAGGGAGGCCTTGTGGAAGCATTCGACGGCCACGGCGAGCTTGCGGAGGTCGGGCGGGCGGGGAGGCGGCTCGTCGCGGCGGTCCGACTGAAGCGCCAGGTACGCGCACGCCGCCAGATACGGGCGCCAGCGCTTTCCCGCCTTGGCCAGCCAGGCGCGGGCGATCCGGGAGGTTTCGTCCGCGGCGGGCCCCAGGAGTTCCTCGAGCGCCCCGGGGGCGAACCAGCCGCCGACTTCCTCCTTGAGGGCGTCGAGATCCAGCCGGTAGGTCTTGTCCGCCGAGGTCAGGTGGATGTACTCCCAGACCCAGTCGAGATCGACGGTGGTATTGACGCAGTCGTCCTGAAGGAGCGGGATCGCGACGGCCGGAATCGCCGCGGCTTCGACGTGCGGGAAGCTCCGTTCCAGGACGTTGAGGCAGCTCACGCCCACGATGGCTTCGATCTTTCCGGTTTCGATGAGCTGGCGGACGAGGGCGGAGCCTTCGGCCACGAGGACGGCGTAGCCCAGCCGCTCGGCTTCGACGGAAAGGTCCTGGATGGAGCAGAGGCCGCATTCCTTGCAGAGCAGGCCGAATTCGTCGAACGGGGCGGGGCACTTTTCCTCCACACGGAGGCACTTGGGCAGGAGCAGAAGCCGCCGGTCGTACGGGATCCGGGCCAGGCTGTCGCGCCAGGCGGCGTTCGAAAGGAGCACCGCCACGAAGTCGGCGTACTTGGGGTCGGTTCCCGTCTCCCGCAGGACCGTCGCGGAGCGCTCGCGGAGCTCGGCCAGGGGGATCGGAGGCACCGCGCCCGTGCGCCGGACGTGGTCGATCGCGGCCCGCATGAGAAGCGAGCGGACCCGCTTGTCGTCGGGAATGTTCGACTGGGCGGGGCGGTAGCGCTGGCGCGGGACCATGGGCGGAAGCGTCACGCCCGCGCGGGGGCCGAACCGCAGGGTCACGGGCACGCCGTGGCCGTTGCCGGAAGTCGCTCCATCGTGGGGGGTCATGCTACGTGTAAGCCCCGAATCCGAAGAACCAGTGCTTCTTGGCGAACCGATAGAACCAGTTTTCCTCCGGGATTTCCCGGCCGGGCTGATGCTGACTGGGCCGGGGCGCCAGGGCCGCCAGCTCCGCGCGCGCGGCGCGCCGTAGGGTCGTGTCCCGCGCTCCGTGGCGGTCCACGAGCTCCCGCAGCAGATCCGGCCGTTCGAGCACGATGCAGCCCCGCGTGGCCCGGGCCGCCGTGCGGCGGAAGTCGTCCAGGAGCCGCGACTCCGTCATCGTCCGGTAGAGATCGCCGCCGTGGTCGCGGATCGTCTCCGAGGCGAACTGAATGATCGGACAGGGCTCGACGTCCCCGAGGGGACCGATGTGGTGGCTGACGCCCGTGGCGGCGGGGCAGAGGGCGCGTCCCTCGTCGTCGTAGTAGGCGTCCACAATCGCGATGGGCTTGCGGTTGCGCATGTCGACGACGAACCGCCGGAGGGCCACGACCTCGTCGGGCGAAAGGGCCAGCTCCGGCGCGGCCTTGGGTCCCACGGGGCGGTAGGTGTGGAACCAGACGTAGTGCACCCCCATCTCGATCAGCCGGTCGATCCAGGATTCCCGCACGAGGTCGTCGAAATTGCTCCGGCAGACGCTGGTGGCCACGCCGGTGATGAGGCGCTGCCGCAGGGCCGCGCGGAGTCCGGCCAGCGTCCGCTCCCAGACGCCTTTGCGGCCCCGGCGGACGTCGCTGACGATCTCGTTGCCCTCGATGCTGACGAGGGGCGTGGCGTTCCCCGCCCGGCGGAGCTCGGCCGCGACGGCGTCGGTCAGGTAGTGGCCGTTCGTGAAGATCTGGAAGTAGCAATCGGGGTGGGCGCGCAGGAGCCGCAGGAGGTCGGGGTAGAGGAAGGGCTCGCCGCCCAGGATTCCGAAATAGCTGTTGCCGTGCCGCTTGGCGCTGCGGATCGCCCGGTCCAGGTCCGCGAACGGGATCGCGTGGTGGGGCTTGTCCACGTCCACCCAGCACCCCTGGCAGCGCAGGTTGCAGCTGTTGGTGACCGAGATGTAGAGAAAAGGCGGAAAGTGCTTGCCCTCCCGGAGGCGCGCCTTGAAGCGCTGGACGGAGCGCATGCCCTTCCAGGCGAAGTTGTAGGCCATCTTCCAGAGGAGCCGCGGCTCCGTCGATCTCCACAGCCTCCAGGCGAACGCGAGCGGCGCTTTCATCAGATCCCCCACTGTTCGGGCGTCGCCGGGGGGCGCGCCGCGTCCTTGACCGTCTGCGAGCGGGCCTGCCGGGCGGCCATCTTGGCGCGGGCGCGCTCGGCCCGGGCCTGGATGTCTTCCACGGAGGGCAGGCTCATGAGGACCTCGTCGGGGATGTCGAGCTCCTTGCCCAGCTCCTTGAGGCAGCGCTTGCGCTCCAGAAGCGCCCGGGATTCGTCGCGCTCCGTGGAGAAGCGTTTGCGGGCCTCGCGGGTGCGGTTGCGGAGCGCCGCGTAGAGGTCCCCTCCCAGAAGCGCCGAAATGTCCACCTTCATCGCCTCGCGCTTCACGTCCTCGGGCCGCACGGCGTCCCCGTTGATCGGGCCGCTCTTGTACTTGGGAAACATGATCGCCGCCTCGGGGCACACCCGCGAACAGGCGGGGCAATCCGTCTTGCAATGGTCGGGGTGCTGCACCCGGATCGTCTGCCGCTCGTCCACGCCGTAGACTTCGAACAGGCAGAAGGTCAGGCACTGCATGCAGTTCGTGCAGCGCTCGTAGTCGATGACCGGGAACCAGGGCTTCCAGGCGCCCAGCCGGCGGGCGCCGGCGGCCTCCCGGACCTCGCGGGCGGCGGCGACCGGGTCGGCCGCCCCCAGGTCCCGGACGAAGAGGCGGGGTTCCTCGGACGCCGGAGGAGGACCGTCGAAACGTCCGAGAAGAAGAACCGGCGCGCCGTCCGGAGGAGACACGGCCGCCCCGTCCGCCGGGCGGGCGACTTCGAAGCCCTCCTGAAGCAGACCCTGCACCAGACGGAAGCGCTCCGCCGGCTCCAGCGGCGCGCCGCCGGGCCCTTCGTAGAGGACCACCCGGAGATTCCTGCCCTCGGTCGCGTTCACGATCCCTCTCCGTCGGTCAGCCGCCGGGCGACTTCCTCGGCCTTTTCGGCGCGCATGTTGAGGATTTCGACGCCTTGGGCGGGAAGGGGGGCTCCCGCCGCGTGAAAGAGCCAGCGGACCGCCCGCGGGTAGCAGGCCGCGATCCGGAGTCCGTCCCCGCCTTCCGCGAGACGCTTGAGCGCCGGATCCTGCCGCGCCGCCATGTCGCAGAGATCCGGGACCGCGTCGAAGGCGGCCCCGGAGGCGCACAGCCGCCGGAGGACCTCTTCCTTCGTCTCGGACGGAACCACTTTCGCATACGCGCAGTGGCAGTAGAGGATTCTCACGGGGCGCCTCCTTCGGCCAGGCGGTACGTGGGTTGGGGGCGGGCGGGGCGGAAGCGCTCCAGATGCTCCACCTCCGCCCGGATGCCCCGGCACGCGAAGGCGACGAGGGCCCGTTCGACGGTCTCCTTCAGGAACTCCGGGTCCGCTTCGGCGCGGAGGTTCACCACAAGCGTTCCCGATCCGACCGGCTCGGGCAGCGATTCCCGCAGGTCCGGCTCCCCGTCCGTGCGGACGACGCTCACGACCGAAAGGAGACCGGTCGGATCGCCCGCGTCGAGCGTCATCTTGAGATGGGCGATCTCGCTCCGCGCGGCGGCCAGGGTGTCCCGGATGTCCCGCGCCAGGGAAACGAGCGCCGCGTCGGCATCGAACGGCGCCGGGGACGTCAGGCGCACCGTGGCGTTGAGCCATCCGAGGAGCGCCTCCCCTTCGGCGTACAGGTCGTAGTCGAGCTCCATCGACGCGCCGTTGCGGCCCTCGGCCGTCAGGATGCGCTCGAACCAGGCGTCCAGGCCGGTCCCCTCTTTCGCCGAGACGCGGAAGATTTCGGCGCGGGGGAAGGCGTCCGAGATCGCCGCGACCAGCCGCTCGCGCTGCGAGGGCGTCAGAAGGTCGATCTTGTTGACGGCGATGACGTCGGCCTCCTCGAGCTGTTTGCGGTAGACGTAGAGGACCTTGTCGGAGAACGGGCGGCCGGGCGCCAGCCCCAGGACCCGCGCGGCCCTCAGGGGATCCACGAGCACGCTCAGGGGGGCGATCGAGAAGCGGTCTCCGTAGATGCGCCGGAGCGGGTAGGAAACGGTCGCCACGAGGTCCGTGCAGCTCCCCACGGGTTCGGCGACGAAGAGGTCCGGGCGGGTTTCGCGGGTGAGCTTTTCGGCGGCCTCGAGCAGGGAATTGAACCGGCAGCAGAAGCAGCCCCCGGCGATCTCCTCGACCGCGAAGCCCTTGGAGCGGAGGAGTCCGGTATCCACGAGTCCGCTCGACTGGTCGTTGGCGATGAGCCCCACGCGCAGGCCGCGATCCGACAAAAGACGCGCCAGGCGGGCGACCGCCGTCGTCTTCCCGGCCCCCAGGAAGCCGCCGATCATGACGTAGCGCGCCTTATTCGGCCGATCCGGATTCATGGCGCTTGCCCAGCATTTTGTCGATCGTCGCGTCGAGCACGGAGACGTATCCGTGAACGTCTATGCAACCTTCGCCCGGGGTCCCCCGGAGGGCGAAGAGCCACCCTTCGCCGTAGGGGTCCTTCCGGACGATTCCGGCGCCCTTGTCGAGCGCGGGGTTTCCGCCCTCGAACGTGCCGGCGAAGGGAGCGTAGAGGTCGGAAACCGCCTTGAAGCCTTCAAGCCATCCGACCGCCTGGCCGAGCTGGACGGCCGAGCCGGAGGCGACGTCGAAGCCCAGATCCACGATTTCGCCGAGCATGCGCAACGCGAACTGGGTCAGTCCCACCCGCCACAGGCCGGGTTCCGTCTCGCGCAGCCAGTAATGGCCGGCCGTGTAGAGTCGGTCGGCCGCCAGGCGCGTGGCGAAACGGGACCGCCGGTAGCGGATTTCCTCGGCTGCCATGGGGGCCATGACCATCCGGTTACATAACAAGCCGGAGTTCGGGACCGTTGGGGGACTATACCATTCCGGCCGCGCCGGGTCAGACGATTTCCGTCTTCGCCCGGGGCGCGTGTATTGTTACCGGAGGAGGCTGCATCGACTCCATGGAGCGGGTTGGGGTCCTGCTGGTCCTGGTCGCCGCCGGATCCGACTGGCCGCGCTGGCGCGGGCCGGAAGGGACGGGCGTTTCGCGGGAGGCGGACTGGCGTCCCCAGGCGCTCCTTCCGGCCCCGAAGGTCCTCTGGCGGACGAACGTCGGGGAGGGCCATTCGAGCGTTCTCGTCGCGGAGGGGCGGCTCTACACGCTCGGCAACGTCGCGGGGCGGGACCGGGTGGTCTGCCTGGACGCGGCCACCGGCCGTCCGGCGTGGCAGTTCGCCTATGTCTGTCCGCCGGGGAATTTCGCCGGGCCGAGGGCGACGCCGGCGCTCGACGGCGGGTTTCTCTACACGCTCAGCCGCCAGGGTCACGCGTTCTGCCTGGAGGCCGGTTCCGGAAAAGCGAGGTGGCAGAAGAATCTCGTCGAGGACTTCGGCGCCCGCGTGCCGGATTACGGGATCACCGGATCGCCGCTGGTCTGGGGGGACGCCGTGATCTACAACGCGGGCGCGGGGGGCGTGGCGCTCCGCAAGGACACGGGCGAAAAGCTCTGGGCCGGCCCGCCGGGCGCCGGGGGGTACGCCTCGCCGGTTCTCGTTCGGCTGGGGGATCGGGATCTTGTGGCGCTCTTCGGCGCCTCGGAGCTCCGGCTGGTCGATCCGCAAAGCGGCGCGGCGGCGGCCTCGTTCGGCTGGCGGACGCCGTTCGACGCCAACGCCGCGGATCCTCTTCCCTGCGAAGGGCGGCTGTTCATCACGTCCGGATGGGAGACGGGAGGCGCGCTTCTGGAGCCCGCGGGCGGCGGGCTGCGGCCGGTCTGGCGGAACAAGGATTTCCGCGGCCAGTTCGCCAGCCCCGTTTTCTGGGAGGGTCACATCTACGGAGTGGACGGCAACACCCCCAACGGGGAGCTTCGCTGCCTCGAGGCGGCGACGGGGCGCCTGAGGTGGGCGCAGAAGGGGGGATTCGAAAACATGATCGTCGCGGGCGGCCGGATCGTGGCGATCGACCGCAAGGGGGTGCTGGTGGTGGCGGAGGCTTCTCCGGCGGGATACCGGGAGCTGGCCCGCGCGCCGGTTCTTTCCCCCCGGGCCAGAAACTGGACGGCGCCGGTTCTGGCGCAGGGGCGGATCTATGTCCGCAACGGCGAGGGCGATCTCATCTGCCTCGACGTGCGGTGACATGGTATCCTGAGGGGATTCGGATGAAGATCGTTTACGTGATGCCCGGGTCCGGCGACCGGTTCTACTGCGAGAACTGCGTGCGGGACGTGGCGCTGGCGCGGGCGCTGCGGGCGGCCGGGCACGAGGTGCGGGTGGCGCCGCTTTATCTTCCGCAGTTCGCCGACCCGCTGGACGGGATTCCCTCGGGGCCGATTTTCTACGGCGGAATCAACGCGTATCTGCAGCAGAAGTTCGCGTTTTTCCGCAAGACGCCGCGGTGGGTGGACCGCCTCCTGGACGCGCGGCCGCTCCTGCGGCTGGCGGCGCGCAGCGCGGGGTCCGTGCGGGCGGCGGAGCTGGGGGAGATGACGCTTTCGGTGCTTCTGGGGGAGGAAGGCCGCCAGCGCAAGGAGCTGGAGCGGCTGCTCCGGTGGATCGAGACGCAGGAGCGGCCCGATGCGGTGCATCTCTCAAGTCCGCTTCTGGCGGGGATCGGAGCGGCGGTTCAGAAGCGGTTCGGACTTCCGGTCGTCTGCACGATGCAGGACGAGGACGTCTGGGTGGATGCCATGGAGGAACCCTACCGCGCGCGCTGCTGGGAGGCCATGGCCCGGATGGGACGGGAGGTGGACGCGTTCGTGGCCGTGAGCCGCTTTTTCGCGGAGGCGATGCGGGAGCGTCTCGGGATTCCGCCGGAGCGCCTGCACGTGGTCTACCCGGGGATCGAGCCGGGGCCGGAGCCTCCGGCCGCCCGGTCCGGGCCGCCCGCGATCGGGTACCTGGCGCGCCTGTGCGCGTCGATGGGGCTCGAAATTCTGGCCGAGGCTTTTCTCCGCCTGCGCCGCTCGGGGGCGTTCGGCGACGTGCGGCTGCACCTGGCGGGAGGGATGACGTCGGACGACGAGGAGTTCGTGGAAGGCCTTCGGGACCGGTTCGCCGAGGCGGGGCTGGAGGGGGAGGTGCGGATTTTCCCGGAGCTTGATCCCGCGCGGCGCCGGGAGTTTCTGGAAACGGTGCACGTGCTCAGCGTTCCGGCCCCCTCGGGGGCGGCGTTCGGCACGTTCCTGCTGGAGGCTCTGGCGGCGGGGGTGCCGGTGGTGCAGCCGCGGCTGGGGGCGTTCCCGGAGCTCGTGGAGGCGACGGGGGGCGGGATTCTGTACGAGCCCAACGACGCGGAAGCCCTGGCGCGGGCGCTGGGGAAGCTTCTGGCGGACGATCGGCAGCGGCGGGAGCTGGGCCGCCGGGGGCGGGAGTCCGTCGTGAAAAACTTCGGGCTCGACCGGATGGCGCGGGAGATGCTGGCGGTGTACGGGAAGGCGGTGGCTTCGCATGGGGTGCGTTAGCGGCTGGGTGTGCGCGGTGGCGTGGGGAGGGCTTCTGGCGGCGGCGCCGCAGGGAGCCGAGGAGTGGCCCACGTACCACGGCGGCTACACGCTGGACGGCGTGGCGGCGGCGGCGCCGCCCGACCGGCCGGCGCGGCTCTGGAGGTTCGAGGCGGACGGCCCGGTCGAGCAGACGCCGGTCGTGGGGGGCGGGAAAATTTTCGTGGTGGCCGCGCGGGGCAAGGCGCTCGTGGCGCTCGATCGGTCGGGCCGGCCGGCCTGGAAGGCCGAGCCGGCGGGGGACCCGTTCGGCACGCCGCCCCTGTACGTCGCCGGGAGGGTGGTGGTCGGGTCGGAGGGCGGGACGCTTCATGCGTTCGACGCGGCGACGGGGAAGGCGCTCTGGTCGGCGAAGGTCGCCGGGCGGCTGCAGGGGACGCCCAACCGCGTGGAGGCGGGGGGCGGCCGGGTGGGAATCGTGGCGGTTTCGCAGTCGGACGGATCGCTCGCCTGCGTGGACCTCGAGAAGGGAAGCGAGATCTGGAAGACGGGGCCGCTGGAGCGTTGCGACGGATCGGCGGCGGTGGGGGGCGGCTGGGTGGTTCTGGGCAGCTGCGCGTCGGCGCTCCATGTGTTCAAGGCGGACAGCGGGGGGAAGGCGTTCGACGTGGAGCTGGGGGAGGACAGCCAGGTGGCCGGGGGGACGGCGATCTCGAAGGGGGTGGCGTTCGCCGGGACGCGCGGGGGGCGGCTGGTGGCGGTGGACGTGGCGGCGGGCCGGCTGCTCTGGGCCAACGGCGACAACACGTCCGAGGCGTTCACGACGCCGGCGGTGAACGAGCGGTTCGTCGTTTTCGGGACGTCGGAGGGAAAGGTGTACGGCCTTCGGCGCGGAACGGGGGAAAGGGCCTGGGTTTTCGACGCGGGTCGCAAGCCGCAGTCGCCGGTGATCGCGGGGAATCGCGTCGTGGTTTCAGCGGGCGGAAGGCTTCATCTTCTGGATCTCGAGACGGGCGGGGCGGTGTGGAGCGAGGAGGTGGCCGACGAGCTGACGTCCCCGGCGGTGGCGGGAGGCGTGGTGATCGTGGGAGGGGACGACGGCGGGGTGGTCGCGTACGGCCGCCCGTAGGTTGTGGCGCGGCCACAAACCGGCTAGCATAAGGCGCGATTCCATGACCGATCGTCCGCTGGCGGAACTGGTGGGAGTGACGAAGTCCTACGGCTCGGCGGACGGGGGCGTTCCGGTGCTGCGCGGGGTGGATTTCGCGGTGGCCCCGGGCGAGTCGGTGGCGGTGGTGGGGCCTTCCGGGTGCGGGAAGAGCACGCTTCTGAACATCCTGGGGACGCTGGATCGGCCGACGTCGGGGCGGGTG
>DATLZA010000199.1 GCA_035574235.1 Planctomycetota bacterium
TCGGCGCGCGCCGGGCGGCGCTCTTCGGCCTGCTGCTTGACCTTCTCGAGGATTTCGGTCTTGAAGTTCTCGGTCGGCCGGCCGCGGAGGACGGCCAGAACGCTCACGGTGACGGCCTGGTCGGCGGTCTCGTCTCCCAGAAGGACGCGGAGCGCCTGATCCAGGGGGACCTGCTCGGCCAGCTCGCGGACCGCTTCGGGTCGGGCGGCCAGCTCGGCTTCGAGCTTCGCCTCCGTCTCGGCGTCGAGTTCCCCGGCGAGGTAGCGGTCGAAGAGTTCCGCGAGGTTCATGACTTTTCCGCCAGGAGGCGGTCCTCGAGGCATTCGCGAAGCTGACGGCGGAGGCGGCAGAGGGTGGTGCGCACCCACGCGGCGCTCTGGCCGGCGCGCTCGGCGATTTCCTGGGTGGAGAACGAGAGGTGGTAGCGCATCTGAAGGAGCTGCCGGAGGCGCGGAGGGACGCGCTCGAGGCATTTTTCGAGCCCCTCGATTTCGCGCTCGGCGCGCTCGGGGGTTTTGAGAGGCGTGGCCTCGAAGACGCGGCGCTCGGCGTACTTGGCCTGATTGGCCTGCTCCCGGCTGAAACGCTGGATCTCGGCCCGCAGCAGGTTCCAGGCGATCGATTTGATCCAGGCGAAGAAGGAGGTGCCGCGCTGGAACTCGTGAATGTGGTTGTACGCGAAGACGAAGGTCTCGTGGGCGATCTCGTCGATGAGGTGAGGCACGGGGGCGCTCAGGGCGATGACGGCCCGGAGGCGCCGCATGTGGAGGTCCATGAGGCGCCCGAAGGCCTCGAGGTTGCCTTCCTGAACCTGCTGGATGAGGGATTGCTCGTCCATGGGAAGGATCCTCCCGTCGGGTTTCCACTATAAATAACGGGCGCCGACAGGCCCGTTACATCGAGCCTCCCCCGTCCCTCACGCCCGGGCCCCCCGGGGAATCTTCATTCTACACCGCGTCCGCCTCGAAAGGCGCAGGGAATCGGCGCCGGAGCCTTCCCCTCCGCCGGCCGCCGGAACCGAAGGCGGGGTACTTGTAAGTTACAAAGTATAAGCTATAATGGACCGGGACGGCCGACCGTCCCGGATGGAGAGGGGGAACCCATGAACGTCCTTGCCGCCGCGCCGGCGACCCTGCGGCTGCGCAGCGGTCCCTGGGCGGGACAAACCTACGAGCTTCGGGGCGCGCTGCGCATCGGCCGCCATCCCTATAACGACGTGTCGCTTCCCGACCCGGCCGTGTCGCGATACCACTGCTGGATCGTCCGGCGGGACGGGGAATTCTGGATCGAAGATCTGGCCAGCGCCAACGGCACCTTCGTGGACGGCGAGCGCGTCGCCGTTCCGCGGGCGCTGCGCCCCGGCGCCGCGATCCGCGTGGGCGCCACCGAATTCGAGTTCACGGGAGAAGAGGCGTGACCGAGAAGTCGCCCAGGTTCACGCGCACCGCGCGCAGGCGCGCGGCGCTGTCGCCCGGCTGGACCGCGACCGTCCGTCCCAGCCGCGCGACCCCGGGCGACTCGTGGATATGGCCGTGGAGTGAAAGCGGCGGGCCGCGCCGCTCCAGGAACGCGCGCAGCGCCCGGCTGCCGACCGGCGTGCCGTCCCCCAGGCGATCCAGCCCCGTCCCCCAGGGCGGGGTGTGCGCGACGTAGACCGTCTTCGCAGGATCCGAGAGCGCCGCCAGGCGCTCCAGATCCCGGGCGATCGTCCCGAGCGAACGGATCTCGTCGGGCGAGGTCGCGCGCCAGCCGGCCGGGCCGCTCGCCTTCCAGGAACGCGGCACGCGCGCGGGCTCCCAGCCGTCGTCGTCGTACCGGTCGAAGTCCTTCAGGGAGAAGGGGGTGACGGGAACGCAGGCGTAGCCGGCGATCCACAAGCCGTCCAGGAACTCCACCGCGCGCCCATGGATCGGCGTTCCGACCCCGTCCAGGGGCGCCAGAGCGGCCGCCAGATCGTCGTTGCCCGGAATCCAGAAGCAGGGGCGCGACCGGAACTTCGCCGCCAGGTAATCCCGGGCGAAGGCGCGCTGAATTTCCGGAAGCCGTTCGCCGGCCCCGGACGGATGCGGCAGGAGGTCCCCTCCCAGGACGATCGCCTCCGCCGGGAGCGCGAAAAGCTCCTCATACGCCGCGACGTTCCCATGAAGGTCCGTGGCGTAAAGAAGACAGGACATATTTCCCGCCGAAAACCTGTAGTATAGTGTCCACCGTGATCGAATCCGCTCCGGCGATCTCTCACGAGGAACGAAACCGGCGGATCCTGCTGCGAACCCTCTCGCTCGTCAGCCATCTCTACGCCGCCTGGAGCCTCCTGATCGGATTCGCCATCGCCACCGCCCCTCACTCCGGCGGAGAAGGCCTCTACGCGTCGCGCACCTACGGACTCTTCATGATCTTCCACGGCGTGCTTCTGGGGCTGGCCGGGGCAACGCTCTGGAAGCCGCGGCGGGGCGCCTGGATCGCCGTCGCGCTCGCCGCCCTCGGCTCGGCCTTCTTTGCCACCCTCGACGGACTGCGTCACCACTGGCAAAACGTCCTCCTCGACGCCGCCTACCCCGTCCTGGCCGCCGGCGTCTTCGCCCACACCCGCCCTCCGGGCGCCCGTTGACACCGCTCCCCGGCGCGACGAGAATGGCCCTGACGCCATGCGACGATTCCTGCGCGGCCTGACCCTCGGACTGCTGGCGCTGACGCTCGCGCTTCTGGCCGAGTCCTTCCTTCCGCCGCGCGCTCAGATTTCCGTCCGCGCCGCGGCGGCCGCCGTCCGGGGCTATCAGGCCCTGCTCTCGCCGCTCCTGCACAGGGCGGGCGTGCGCTGCCGATATCTGCCCTCCTGCTCCGCCTACGCCCTCGAGGCGCTCGAAGCCTACGGCACGCTTCCGGGAACGGCGCGGACCCTCGGGCGCCTGTCCCGCTGCTCGCCCTGGGGCGGCGTGGGCTACGATCCCGCGGTCGAACCGGGAGCCGGATCTCCGGCCGGCCCGCGCCTCGGAGCGGCCGCGCTGGCGGCGGCGCTCGGAGCCGCGGCCTGGGCCCTGCGCCCCCGGCGCGCCTCGCCCCCCGAGCCCCCTCCCGCCTCATGATCTGGCCGCAGATTCCCGCGGGGGTCGAACCCTGGGTCTATTTCCTCTGCGTCGGCGCCTCCGTCTTCATCGTCGGATTGAGCAAGGCCGGCTTCGGCGGCGGAATCGGAATCGTCGCAATCCCCCTCATGGGCGCGGTCATGCCTCCGCAACACATGCTGGGCGTCATGCTTCCGATCCTCATCGCCGCGGACGCGCTCTCCAACCTCCACCACTTGCGCGCCTACGAGTGGCGGCTTCTGAAGCCGCTCTTCTGGGGCGGGGCGATCGGCGTGGCGACCGGGTCGGCGGCCTTCTGGATGCTGCGGCACTCGAATCCCGCGGGTTTCCAGAAAACGCTGGCGCTCCTCATCGGCGCGATCTGCGCGGCCTTCGTGCTGCTGCAGGCCTGGGGTCTGACGGGCCGCCCCGTGCCGACCCTGCCGTCCCATCCCGCCTCCGGCGTGGGCGTCGGGTGCCTGGCCGGCTTTGTTTCGACCCTCAGCCATTCCGCCGGGCCGATCGTGACGCTCTACCTCCTGCAGGAGAAGGTGGAGAAACGGCGCATCGTCGGAACCCTCGTTTTCTACTTCTTCCTCATCAACCTCTCGAAAGTGCCCACGTTCGTGGCCCTCGGCACGATCAACGCGTCGACGCTGCGGGATTCCGTCTGGCTCGTTCCCCTCATCCCGCTCGGCACGCTGTCGGGCGCGTGGCTCCATCGGCGGGTGCCGGAGAAGCCCTTCGTGATCCTTCTTTACGCGGCGGCCCTGGTGACGGCCGGACACATGATCGGGACGGCGCTGTCCCGGCCCTGAGGGACGCGATTCGGCGCTTGCGCGGGCGGCCCGTCGAAGTAGGATGGAGGGCCTTGCCGATCAAGGAGACGCGCGATGGCGATCTGGACGCTGGCGGCCCTGGCGCTTCAGGCGGAAGCGCCCGGCTTCGTGGACAAGACGATCGATTATAAGGGGACCCCCACCAAGTACGTGATCTACGTTCCCAAGGAATACCGGCCCGGCACGCCGCACCCGGCGATCCTCTTCCTCCACGGCGCCGGCGAGACGGGCACCGACGGCCGCAAGCAGACCACGGTGGGGCTCGGGCCGGCGATCCGCCAGGCGCCGCAGAAGTGGAACTTCATCGTCCTTTTCCCGCAGGCGCCGCCCACGGGAGAGGTCCGGAACCGCTGGATGGTGCACGAAGAGCTTCTCCTGGCGATCCTCGAAGCGGCCCGGAAAGAGTACTCGATCGACGAGACGCGCCTCTACCTGACGGGTCTTTCGATGGGAGGGTTCGGCACATGGAGGCTGGGCGCCAAGCACCCCAAGCTGTTCGCCGCGCTGGCGCCGATCTGCGGCGGGGGCGACCCGTCCGAGGCCGCCGCCCTGAAGGACCTCCCCATCTGGGCCTTCCACGGCGACCAGGACAAGGCGGTTCCGCACGCGCTTTCGGTCCGGATGGTGGAGGCCGTCAAGGCCGCCGGCGGAAACCCCAAGCTCACGATCTATCCGGGCGTAGGGCACAACTCATGGGACAAAGCGTACCGGGAGGAGAACCTTGCGGAATGGTTCCTCCAGCACCGGCGGCCTTGAACGCCGAACGTCCTTATTGACAATGCGCTGCGCCGGGGGATATATTCGGTCCTCGTTCGCCCCGCAGGGCGGCGGACGGTTTCGATGAAAAACCCGCACGTCGGCCGGAGCATGGCGATGCGACGCCCGGGCACGGGCGCGGCGGACCTGTGCCGGGCGGTGAGCCGGTAGTCACCCCCTGTCCGTCGGACGCCCCGGGCCCGGGACGCGACACCGCACGAACCTCCATCCAGTAGGGAGACGACCATGGGGTACGAATTCTCGACGCGCGCCATCCATGCGGGGCAGCCCAACGACGAAACCACCGGGGCGATCAACGTCCCCGTTTATCAGACCTCCACCTTCGGCCAGGAAGCTCCGGGCGTCCACAAGGGATACGTCTACGCCCGCACGGGGAATCCCAGCCGCACGGCCCTCGAGGAATGTCTGGCTTCGCTCGAAGAGGGCGGGAAATTCGGGCTGGCCTTCGCCAGCGGCATGGCCGCCATCAACAACGTCCTCAACCTCCTGCGGACCGGCGACCACGTGGTCACCTGCCAGGACCTCTACGGCGGCGCCTACCGCATCTTCACCAAGCTCTACGAGAAATTCGGCGTGCGCTTCACCTTCGTGGACGCCACGAAGCTCGAAAACATCGAGCGCGCGTTCACCCCGCAGACCAAGCTTCTGTGGCTCGAAACCCCTTCGAACCCGCTTCTGCGGATCATCGACCTGGCGGGGGCGGTCCGGATCGCCAAAGCCCGCCACGCGCTCGTCGTCGTGGACAACACCTTCGCGTCCCCCTATCTCCAGTCGCCCCTCAAGCTCGGGGCCGACATCGCGCTCCACTCCACCACGAAATACATCAACGGCCACTCGGACGTCCTGGGCGGCGCGCTCGTGACGGCGGATCCGGCTCTTCACGAGCAGCTCAAGTTCTACCAGAACGCCGTGGGAGCCGTCCCGGCGCCCTGGGACTGCTACCTCACTCTCCGGGGGGTCAAGACGCTGGCCGTCCGGATGGACCGCCACTGCGCCAACGCCCGCGCGATCGCCGAGTTCCTGGGCCGCCACCCCAAGGTGGCCCGCGTCTACTTCCCCGGCCTTCCGTCCCACCCGGGCCACGACGTCGCCCGGCGCCAGATGAGAGACTTCGGCGCGATGGTCTCCTTCGAGCTCAAGGCGGACGTCGAGGAGGCCAAGCGCTTCACCTCCAACGTCCGGCTCTGGACGCTGGCCGAAAGCCTGGGCGGCGTGAAGTCGCTTCTGTGCCATCCGCCCACGATGACCCACGCGTCGGTCGAACCCGAGGTGCGCCGCCAGGTCGGCATCGCCGACGGGCTCATCCGGCTCTCCGTGGGCCTCGAGGACGTCCGCGACCTG
Source organism: Planctomycetota bacterium (assembly GCA_035574235.1). Lineage (NCBI taxonomy): Bacteria > Pseudomonadati > Planctomycetota > Planctomycetota bacterium. The sequence continues at coordinate 6,020 of DATLZA010000199.1, forward strand.
GTCGCCGACCTCGAGCAGGCCCTCGAGAAGGTCAAGACCAGCGCGGCGGTCGGCGTGGCATGAAGGACGTGCGCATCGGGCTCCTGGGCTGCGGCACGGTCGGCCGCGGCCTCGTGGAGCTCATCCGCCGTAACCGCTCCGTGGTCGCCGACCGCACCGGGGTGGCGCTCGAGGTCCGGCGCGTCCTCGTGCGCGACCCGTCCAAGGAACGTCCCGTGGGGCGCGAGCTCGTGACCACCGACGCGGCCGCGATCCTCGAAGCCCCCGACATCGACGTCGTCGTCGAGCTGATGGGGGGCCTGGAGCCCGCCCGGGATTACATCACGCGGGCGATCGAGGCCCGCAAGAACGTCGTCACCGCCAACAAGGCCCTCCTGGCCGTCTCCGGGGCGGAGATCTTCCGGCGCGCCCAGGAACGCCGCGTCCGGATCGGCTTCGAAGCCTCCGTCTGCGGGGGCATCCCCATCATCCGCGCGATTTCGGCCGGACTCGTGGGCAACCGCATCGCGACCCTCGTCGGGATCGTCAACGGAACCTGCAACTACATCCTCACCCGCATGACCGAGGAGGGCTGCACGTTCGACGCCGCCCTCGCGGAGGCGCAGAAGCGGGGCTTCGCGGAGGCGGATCCCACCCTCGACGTCGAGGGACACGACGCCGCGCAGAAGCTCCAGATCCTGGCCGAGATCGCCTTCGGAGTGGAGCTCGACCGGACGAGCTTCCTCGTCGAGGGGATCCGGCACGTCGAGGCCGAAGACATCCGGACGGCCCGCGAGCTCGGCTACGTCATCAAGCACATCGTCGTCGGCAAGGACCTCGGCGAGGCGCTCGACCTCCGGGCGCACCCGGCGCTCCTGCCGGACGTCCACCCGCTGGCCCACGTCCGCAACGAGTTCAACAGCGTCCTTCTCCGCGGGGACGCCGTGGACGAGATGATCTTCACCGGAAAGGGGGCGGGGTCCCTCCCCACCGCCAGCGCGGTGCTCTCCGACATCATCGACATCGCCCAGAACGGCCACGGACGGGGAGAGGCCGTCTGGCACCTGCCCGCCCCGGTGCACCGGCCGATCGCGGCGGATCTCGAGTCCAAGTACTACCTGCGGTTTCCCATCCGGGACGTGCCGGGCGTCATCGGCCTGATCGCCACGGCGCTCGGCAACCGCGGGATCTCGATCTCGCACGCCGCGGCCACGCTCGTCGAAGGCCGTCCGGGCTGCGGGAACGTGAAGATCCTGGCGCACCGCTGCCGGGAGTCGGCGCTCCGCAAGGCCCTGGAGGAGATCGCCCGCCTTCCGGTGCTCACGGGCCGCCCGGTGATGCTGCGGATTTTCGAGGAAGGGTAAGCGCGCGGCCCCGCCGGACGCGCGCCGACTACGTGCACTGATCTCCCGGCCCCGGGGAATCTTCAAGGTTCGGGCCCCGCCAGGAAGCGCGCCACGCGCGCCAGAAGCGCCCAGGAGGTCGCCGCGCCGACGACGAAGAGGATCAGCCACACGGCGTTCAGCCCGATCAGGAGCTTCAGGAACCGGTCGAGCGCGCCCTTGAGGGCCAAAAGGAGAAGCGTCGTCACCGCGAAGACCGAGAGGGCCATGCCGGCGGGGTGCTGCAGGGCGCGGCCGATCCACAGAAGCGCCTCGGCCGCCACGGGCCAGCGGTCGAGCGGGGAATCCGCGGCCGCCTGCCGGTAGCGCTCCAGCGCCCATCCCGTGGCCGCGGTCAGGACCGACGCCCCCAGGAGCGTCGCCGCGAAGAGACGCCGCGGCGCGCGGCCGAACTGCTGCGTGTCGAGTCCGACGTCCGTGCGGGTGTAGCTTGCGCTCGTCTCGTCCATCCCTTTTCCATTGTACTCCGGCGGACCGGGGGAGTGAGAAATTTCCCGAACGGACCGCGATCAGCGCGCCATCGCCTCGAGCTTCTCCCGCGCCCGGCCGGAATCGAGCGTCTCCTGCGCCCTGGCCACGCCCTCCGCCCAGGAGGCCGCGCGGCCCCCGACGTAAAGTCCCGTGGCCGCCGTGAGCACCACGACGTGGCGCGCCGGCAGGCGCTCCCCCGCCAGGACCCGGCGCGTGAGGGCCAGCTCCTCCTCGAGCGTTCCGGCCGGAAGGTCCGCCGGCCGCGTCCGGGGCAGGCCCACGTCCTCCGGCCGGAAGACGCGCTCCGCGCCGCCCGGGACTTCCACCGCGCGGGTCACGCCGTGGAACGGCGCCTCGGGCTCGCCCTCGGAGCCCATGACGATCGCCGCCCGCTCAGCGCCGAGGGATTCCAGCGCCCCGCGGAACTTCTCGAAGTACGGCTGATGGGTGATGGCGATCAGGTGCCGGCGCGCGTCCGCCGGATCGAGAAGCCGCGCGACCACGTTGAAGACCGAGCGCACGCCGAGCTCCTTGCGCAGCTCCAGAAACTCCCAGAGGCGGGGGAAGTAATCGCGGATGTCGAGATACCCCAGGCCGTGGCGCTCGAGCGTTCCGGGGCCCGCCCCGAGCGCCCGCAGGAGATCGCCCGTCCCGAGCCGCCCGGGCGCCTCGTTGTAGGCGTGCAGGAGCACCGGCAGGCCGGAGGCGGCCAGGACCACGGCGGCGGCCGGGAGCGCGTGGAACGTCCGCGCCTTGCCCGCGTAGGCCGGGACGTCGAGCGTCCCGGGCGGCGCGGGAACGCGCGGCCGCCGCTCCCGCAGGACGCGCGCGAAGGCGGCCACTTCCACGGCCGTCTCGGACTTGGCGCGCAGCGCCAGAAGGAATCCGCCGATCTGAAGCGGCGTGGCCCGGCCGTCCAGGAGGAAGCGGAAGGCGAACTCCGCCTCCTCCGCCGAGAGATCCTCGGCGTGGTGGGGGCCCTTGCCGACCTTGTGGATGATCTCCTGGAACGTCATGCGCCCAGGCGCTCCCGAAGCGCGGCCGCCTCGGCGGGCCGGTCGCCCCGGACGCGGACGGCGAGCCTCCGCCGCGGATCGCCGCCTTCGCGCTCCAGCCGCGCCGCGCCGCCCCAGAGCGCGCCGAAGGCCTCCTCGAGGGAGGGCCGCAGGACCGCGAACGTTTCTTCGGTGTTCGGCGCCAGGAGCCGGTCGTTGGCGATGAAGAGCGCCTCGTCGCCGCGGAACCGGACCGCCCCTTCGAATTCGGGTTCCGCCTCGAGCCTGGCGCAGGCGTCGAGCGCCGCCCGGAGCGCCGCCCGGAGGCGCGCCGGGAGCGCTCCCTCCAGAGGCCGCTTGCGGTTGTAGAGAAGCCCGGCCGGGCCCTCCATCGAATCGAGGAAATAATCCGCCTCGAATCCGATGAGGACCACGCCGGGGCCGTCCGGAACATGGGCGTAGTCGGCCACGTCGATGAGGATTCCTTCCACGCGACGTTCCTGAATCCAGCGGTGGAAGAGGCGCAGGACCTCTTCGGGCCGGACGGAGGCGGGATCGCGCAGGAAGAACTTGATGGCGAACCGCTGAAGCTCGAGGGCGTCGGCGCTCATGCGTGTCCCTTTCCCGCCGCCTGAGCCATGCGGGTGCGGCAGGCGTGCGCGGCTTCGATGAAGAGTTGCGCCTCTTCGACCCGGCGGCGCGCCGCGTCCGGCGCCAGGGTTCCGGCCGGCTCCTCCACGGCCTGAAAGAGGTGCTGGGCGAATTTCCCTCCCACGAAGGGGTCGAAGAAGAGCTTGGTGTCGTAGAAGCGGGCGCGGAATTCCCGCACGACCTCGGCGGGATCCTCGGAGACCTCGGGGAGCTGGGAGGCCACCAGCTCCCGCGCTGCGCGGAGCATCGCCCGGAGGGCCGTCTCCGCCGCGCGCACGGGATCGCCCTTGTCGAGCGCCACCTGGGCCTCGAACGCCTCGCGCTCGGCGGCCGCCAGTCCGAAGTCCAGAGGCGTGACCACCTCGCCGGCGCACTCGCCCACGCCCATGTCGCTCACCGTGTAGGTGCGCGGATCGTGCCAGTCGCTGTAGAAGGACCGGTCCGCCTCGTAGGGCGGCACCTCCGCGAGATCCTCGATCAGGGCGCGGACCTGCGATTTCCCGATCCGCTGGACCCAGCCGGAGAAGCTCTCGCCCGCGGCGCGCTGGCGGAGGTACGCCTCCGCGAGCCGGTCCACCACCTCGGGGATGCGCTTGGAGGGGATGGCGATGAGGGCCAGGCCGTAGGCGGAGGCGTTTTCCTGCCGCCGGGCGCCCACGAGCACCTGGAAATGGGGCACGGTGTAGTTGCCTTTCTTGCGGCTGACGCCGTAAAAGCCCAGGTCGGCCACGTGGTGCTGGCCGCAGGAATTGAAGCAGCCGCTCACCTTGATCGTGAGGTTCCGAACCGCCTCGTCCATCGAGGCCGCGCGGGCCGCCAGGCGCTCGCGCAGGACGCCGGCCAGGCCGCGGGAGGAGGAGATTCCGAGCTTGCAGGTGTCGGTCCCCGGGCAGGCGGTGACATCCACCACGGTGCCGGCGCCGGGCTGGCCGAGCCCGGCGTCCTCGAGGCCGGCGTGCAGCGCCGGGAGATCCGCGTCGCTCACCCAGCGCAGGAGAATGTTCTGATCCACCGTCAGCCGGAGCGTCCCGGGCGTGTACGCGCGCGCCAGATCGGCCAGGGCGCGGGCCTGCCGCGAGGTGAAGTCCCCGAGGGGCAACGTGACGGTGACGGCCGCGTAGCCGGGTTGCCGCTGGCGGTAGACGTTGGTGCGGAACCAGGCGTCGAAGCTCGGGCGGCGCGGCTGTCCGTTGAGCGGCGCGGCGGGCTTGGAGGGCTTCTCGGCGGCGGCTTCGAGCTCGCCGAGGAAGGCCGTCCAGGCGGGATCCGGCGGCAGCGCGCGGCGCTCTTCCAGCACCAGGCGGCGGAACTCCTCCAGGCCGAGCTTGTTGACCAGAAACTTGAGGCGCGCCGTGTTGCGGTTCTTCTTCTCGCCCAGCCGGCCGAAAATGCGGGAGACGGCCTGCGCGAGGGGGAGGAGCTCCTCCTCCGGAACGAACTCCGCGAAGAGCTTGGCCTGATAGGGGACCGGGCCCAGTCCTCCTCCGACGTAGAGTTCGAATCCGCGGCGGCCGTCGCGGATGCGCGCGACGGCCCCGAGGTCGTGCATGCGGGCCAGGCCGCAGGGGTGCTGGGCGCAGCCGGAGAAGGCGATCTTGAACTTGCGGCCGAAGTTCTGGGTGTCCTTGTGTCCGAGGAGGAAGCGCGAGCAGGCCTTCGCGTAGGGGGTCACGTCGAAGGCTTCGTCGCGGCAGACGCCGGCGAGGGGGCATCCGGTGACGTTGCGGACGGAGTTGCCGCAGGCCTCGCGGGTGGTGATCCCCACGGCGGCCAGGCGGCGGAAGATCGCGGGCGTGTCCTCGATGTGGACGAAGTGAAGCTGGATGTCCTGCCGGGTGGTCACGTGGAGGATGCCGTCCGAGTACTCCTCGGCCAGGTCGGCCAGGACTTCCAGCTGGCGCGGATTGAGGCCTCCGTAGGGGATCTTGATGCGCTGCATGCCGGGGTGATCCCAGAGGATGCCGGGCCCCTTGGTGAGGTCGCCGGAGGGGTAGCGCAGGGTCTGGGTCTTTTTCCCGTCGTGGCGCTGTCCGGAGTCGTACCGCTGCCCGTAAACGCCCCGCCGGAGACGGGCTTCCATGAAGACCTTCTCGTCGATTTTGCCCTGCCGGCGCAAGAGGAGGTCGGTTTCGTACTGGTCGATCTCCAGCCCCAGGGCGGGGGGGATCTCGGCGGCCAGCTTGTCTTTCCAGGTCGGCGTCATGACGTTGCTCCGTGCGATTCTGAAACGCTCGCGGATCTCGGGTCGGGCGTGCGGCCGGGGATTGAAGAACGCGGGAGGGGACCGACTAGCCCAGCGGGCTCCGGCGCGCACGCCCGAGGCCGGGACAACACTCCCCGTCTCCCTTGGGGCGGATCGGAAACCGGAACCCTGCGGATCTCATCGGTGAGAAGCGAGTATAGCTTTCGCCCGCGGCGGGTCAACAGGAATCGCCTTCGCCCCTGGGGGGGATTCAGGCGCCACGGCGGCTCGGGTTTCGGAGGGAGCTACGTGTACCGCCCCCGGTTTCCCGGTCACGAAAAAAGGGTAATCACGCCGCTTGACCGGCCGCTCGGAGGAAGTCCTGGCGCGCCTCGGAGGGCGTGCGATATCCGAGGCGTTGAACGTCCTCATGAGCCGGTCGCCTCAACTCTGGCGCTCTCGTTGGCCTCGCTCGCTCGACGCGGGCATCCCGTGACTCCTCGTTTCCATCTGGCCAGGATCCAAGGAAATCGGGTGCGCTACACAACCCCCTACGGGACAGGCGCACGGGAAAAATCGGTTCGGATACCTACGCGCCTCGGCGGTGCAAGGCGCGCCACTTCCATGCAAGCATTCCGACCAGGCACAAGAACCCGATTCCTCCCAAGACGACCGGCCACCCGATCCAGTGCCCTGGTTTCCCGGGTCCCTCCGACGGCTCGTTCTTCTTCGCCGGCGAAGGAGACGCCGCACCCGGCGAAACACCCGCCGAAGAAGAGGGAGGAGCCGGCGGAGCAAGAGCGGCCGGCTTTTCAATCGTGGGGTTAACAACCAACTCGGACAAGTCGACCGGCCCATCGGCCCGCAGAACCTCGCTCAAATCGTCGCATTCTCGTTCATGCCGCTCGGACAGGGTTTCGTACGTCTCGTCGAAGAAGTCCGGGGGCAACCCCAGCCGATGGATGTATCCATCCACTCGGGCCCAAATTCCCATATCCGCACAGTGACTCGCCTTGAGGGGCGGCTTGGAGGCGTCCTCGATCCATACCCGATCCGGATCCTTGCCGGGATTGCTCTCCACCGCGTCGAGAAGAGGATCCCGCTCAGGCCGAAAGGTCATAATCTCACGTTCGAGAGCGACCAGTTCCTCCGGCGTCAAGGGCCGCTCGAAAGCAAACTCCAGTTCCGACGCTGCATCTTCAAGCAGATTTCTGCGCCACTTTTCAAGATGGGAACGCAGATATTCCTCCGCCCCTGGTCCCGCCAGCAGCTGCGACAGCCGTATGCGCATGGCCTGAAGAATTCGGTCGATTTGTTGCTCGACGGCCGGACTGAGGTCTTTGGCCCTTTCTCGAGCGATCGCGCGGGAAACTCTTTTTTCGAATTCGTACTTGAACAGCTCCCAGCCTGCGGGCGTACGGTAGTACTTGACCCTCCCGGCATTTCCCCCCAATGGATTGACCCATGTCATGACGTAATTGTCGGCTCGCGTGAGGAGATAACGTTCGATGTCGCGTGACAGCTTGGACCGCCTGTCCGCGTCACGAGCGCGGCTCAGAAAGCTCTCCGCCGAACGTGCCAGATCCTCCACCTGGTCGGGCGAGTAGAATGGGGAGCACTCTCGGAGCAAAACGGCCCGCAAACGTTCTCCAAAGGCTCCGACGTCTTGGATATTTTCGGAAGCGAAAGGCACCGCAAGAAAGGCATACGACAGAAAGAGGATTTGCCTGCCTCGACCGCCGTCCGGGGCCATCCTCGGAATCATGTCTTCGCCTCCTCGCGGAGTTACTTCGGAGCGCCTCAAGCATCCCAATAGTCTACTCTGTCCTCGAATGCTGTAAAATTTCATTACGAACCTGCTCCTCAACATTTCGATCCCGTTGCAGGAGCTTCATTTTGAGCCTGACAAGATCACGGGGCCGTTTGCCAAGCACAAGGACCCATAGCGGTCGTGGGACAGTGAGCATCGGTCGAGGCCGTTCGTCATGAATGCGCTCAAAAAGATGGCGCGAGGCCCTCAGTTCTGGCTTGTGCTGCCTCTCATCCTGTGCATCATCGCCATGGTGGTCCTCCGCCTGTCGATGGGGCGCTCCCCCCGGGAGACGCCGGAAAGAACGGCCGTCGAGGAGCCGACGGAAGGGCGGACGAACCCCAAGGAAAAAAGCGGGAAGTTCTCCACGGACACTCCGGAACGCCGGGAAGGCCCGAAAGCGGACGTCCCCGCGGCCGCCTCGGAGCTGGCGAAACTCGTCGTGAATGTGAAGGATGATGCCGGCCGTCCTCTGCCCGGTCTCCAGGTGCGCTGGTCCATGTCGAAGGGGCGTATCCACCGGGAAGGCCGACCCTTCGAGCATCGTCTCAGGGAGAGGGGTGGAGGGGTTGTGAGCGTCTGGACCGTTTCAGGAGTCTTTCAAACCAAAGAGCCGGTGATTACCGATCACGAAGGCCGCGCCATGATCCTGATGAATCCGCAACGCCTGAAAGGACGGCCGGCCGTAATCACGCTTCGAGTCGAAGGGGAAGGGGTTGTGGAGGATGCCTTTGCGAAGCATCTCCTGAACATGCCTCCCGCCGGCACCCTTCATGAAACGACCATCGTTCCAAGACTGGGCCGGCGGCTGCGCGGACGACTGGTCAATATGGCTCCCGAGGATCGGGAAGACATGTGGGTTTATATGGACGAGGTTTCGGACGAAGCGCAAAGCGGATGGTATCATCGTCCCAAACCCGAAAAGGACGGCTCCTTTACGACCCCCCCGGTGCCCCTGGCGCCTCTGGTTCTGGAGGTATCCCATGATTCCGATAAGTACCTTCCGGTCCGGCAGGAAATCGATCCCCGGCAGACGACCGAGATCGTGGTGGTCTTGCAGCCCAATCCGAACTACCGAAGGGGCCAGTACCTCGAAATCGAATTCGTACCGCCCCATCCGAATGTCAGTTGGGTCACCCTGAGAGTCACACTCTTCCGGAAAGAAGACTGGAGGGATCTTACCGAAGTGACCAGCACTATCGACCTTTCAAGCCCGCACCGACGCGGCTTGCCCCCGGGAAATTACCGGGTGATGGCCGTCTCGATCGGCAACGCGGGACTTTACGGGGAAGCGGACGCGAGCCTCCAGCCCGAAACGGACACCCGGGTCACGGTCCACCTGCGGAAGTCCGCCCGGGTGATCGTGGCGCCGCGGGATCACCGTACCGGGCAGGCCTTTCCGCACCGTCGCACGCTCAGTTGGGTATACTGGTCCCCCGACGGGACGGTCTATCCGTGGAGGACCGAGGCTTGGGCCCCGGAGGAGGTTTACGAGCGGACGGGAGAGATGACCGCGGACGTTCCGCCGGGGCGTCTGCGCATCGACGTCGAAGACAGCAAAGAGCAATACGCGCCGGCGACCACGATGATGAATCTTTCCTCCGGGGAGGTAGGACGTTTCGCGCCGGTTCTCGTCCCCCGCTGAAACCGCCTCCGCCCCGTCCACCGCTCCAGAAGCGGCGGACCCAGGGGCGAAAGGGCGATCAGGTTCCTCCCGGGGGAGACGGCACCGATACCCCTGAGCGGTACACGTGCAGTGGACTGCACGTTCAAGCCGGGCCCCGTCACGGAAGGACGCCCCGACTCCGAAGCCGCTCCAGCACCCGCTCGACGCACGCCTCGACCGAAAGCTCGTAGGTATCCAGCACCAGGTCCGGCGAACGAGGCGGTTCGTACGGCGCCGTCACGCCCGGGAAGTGCGGGATCTGCCCGACCTCCGCGCGCGCGTACAGTCCCGCCGCGTCGCGCCGGCGGCAGATCTCGGGACGCGTCGAGAGGTAGATTTCCAGCAGGCGCTCCGCCCCCACGATCCGGCGCACGAGGGCCCGCTCGTCGGCCCGCGCCGCCACGAAGGCCAGAATCGCCACCGCCCCCGCGTCGTTCAGAAGCTTCGCGGCCTCCGCCACGCGGCGGAACGACTCCGCCGACCCGTGAGGATCGAAATCGGGATCCACCGCCGCCCCGAAGCGCGCATTGCCGCCGTCGAGCACCTGCGCCAGGATCCCCCGGTCGAACAGCGCCCTTTCGAGCGCAACCGCGAGCGTCCCCTTTCCCGCGCCCACGAGACCCGTCAGAAGGAGCGTCGCCGGACGGTGTCCCAGACGGCGCGCCCGCTCTTCCGGAGTCACCCGGCTCGCCCGCCGCTGCGCGTACCGGCGCAGCGACTCCTCGACCAGACGGTCCACCTCCGCCCGGCGGTCCGCCGTCTCGCGGTCCAGGATCATCCCGGCCCCGACCGTGTTGTTCGTCAGCCGGTCGATCACGATGAAGGCGCCCGTCGCGCGGTTCTTCCGGTACGCATCGAAAGCCACGGGCTCCGAAAGCTCCACCACCGCATGGCCGATCTCGTTGAGCTTGAGCTCGGAGGCCGGTTCCTGCGCGAGCGTGTTCACGTCCACCCGATATCGCAGGGCCGTCACCTGGCCCCCCAGGAGCTTCGTCGCGTGCTTGACGAAGTAGGACTTTCCGAGCTTGAGGGGCTCCTCGGCCATCCAGACGATCATCGCCTCGAACCGGTCGTCCACGTGCGGCAGATTGTCCGGATGGACGATCATGTCCCCGCGGCTGACGTCCACCTCCTTCTCGAGCGTCAGGGTCACCGCCATCGGCGCGAAGGCCTCCGGAAGCTCGCCGTCGAACGTCACGATCGACTTGACCCGGTTGGCCTTGCGCGACGGAAGAACGACAACCTCGTCCCCGCGGCGCACGATGCCCGAGGCGATCGTGCCCATGTACCCGCGGAAGTCCAGGTTGGGCCGGCTCACCAGCTGCACCGGAAACCGGAGGTCCGAAAGATTCCGGTCGGAGGCGATGTGGATATTCTCCAGGAGATACATCAGCGTCGAGCCCCGGTACCACGGCATGTGAGGGCTCGGGTGCACCACGTTGTCGCCCTGGAGCGCCGAAATCGGGATGAAGTGGACGTCCGGAATCTCCAGGCGGTCGGCGAAATCCTCGTAATCGCTCCGGATCCGCTGGAAAACGTCCTCCCGGTAGTCCACGAGATCCATTTTGTTGACCGCCACGACGATGTGCCGGATCCCCAGAAGCGTGGCGATGTAGGTGTGGCGACGGGTCTGCGTCTGGACCCCGTGGCGGGCGTCGATCAGGATGATCGCCAGGTCGCAGGTGGAGGCCCCCGTGGCCATGTTGCGGGTGTACTGCTCGTGCCCCGGCGTGTCGGCGATGATGAACTTCCGGCGGGCCGTCGAGAAATACCGGTAGGCGACGTCGATCGTAATCCCCTGCTCGCGTTCCGCCTGCAGCCCGTCCACGAGCAGCGCCAAGTCGAGATCCCCTCCCGTCGTGCCGTACCGCGCGCTGTCGGCCCGGACGGCGGCGAGCTGATCCTCGTACACGAGCCGGGAATCGTGAAGCAGCCGGCCGATGAGGGTGCTTTTCCCGTCGTCCACGTTGCCGCAGGTCAGGAAGCGCAGAAGATCCTTGCGCTCGTGCCGGGCCAGGTATTCCCGGACGTCCCGGACGATCTCCTCCCGATCGCGCGGGGCGGAGCTCTCGTCGGCGCGCGGCGGGCCCATGTCAGAAATACCCCTCCCGCTTCTTCTGCTCCATCGAGGCCGCCTGGTCGAAGTCGATCACGCGCCCCTGCCGTTCGGAATGACGCGTCACAAGCATCTCCTGGATGATCTCCTCGAGCGTCTGAGCCCGCGATTCGATCGCCCCCGTCAGGGGATAGCAGCCGAGCGTCCGGAACCGGACCATCCGCATCTGGGGCTTTTCGCCCGGAGCCAGGGGCATCCGGTCGTCGTCCACCATGATGAGCGTTCCGTCCCGCTCCACCACGGGACGCTCCTTGGCGAAATAGAGAGGCACGATGGGAATCTTCTCGAGGTGGATGTACATCCAGACGTCCAGCTCCGTCCAGTTGGACAGGGGAAAGACGCGGATGGATTCGCCGCGGTCGATGCGGCCGTTGTACAGGTTCCAGAGCTCGGGGCGCTGGTTCTTCGGATCCCAGCGATGGTGCCGGTCCCGGAACGAATAGACGCGCTCCTTGGCGCGGGACTTCTCCTCGTCCCGGCGCGCCCCGCCGAAGGCCGCGTCGAAACGATACTTCGTCAGGGCCTGCCGGAGGGCCTCCGTCTTCATGACGTCGGTATGCTTCTTGGACCCCACCGAGAAGGGGTTCACCCCCTGCCGCAGCCCCTCTTCATTGATGTAGACCAGAAGATCCCAGCCCAGCTCCTTGCGGATGTAACGGTCCCGGAACTCGTACATCTCCCGGAACTTCCAGGTCGTGTCGATGTGAAGCAGCGGAAAGGGCGGCTTGGCCGGATAAAAAGCCTTCTGGGCCAGGCGCACCATGACCGAGGAATCCTTGCCGATGGAATAAAGCATCACCGGCCGCTCGAATTCGGCCACCACTTCCCGCAGGATGTGGATGCTTTCGGCCTCGAGCTGCCGGAGGTGGGTCAGGTGATGGGACGTCACACCTTCGGGCTTTTCCAAGGCTGCGTTCCGGATCCGGCGGGGCGCCGGTCCGGAGTCCCATCATAACGGCGGGCGCGGAGGTTGTCGAGCCCCGCGCGCGAACCGCCCGGCCGCGTTATACTGGGGGCGGATATGGAGGATCGCGAAAGCCTCGACTTCGGCCGCCTCGCGGTCGCCCTCAAGTTCATGACCCGCGAGGATCTCGAGAAGGCCCTGCGCCTCCAGGAAGACCTCCGCCGGGTGGGCGTGCGCCGCCGCCTCGGCGAAATCCTTCTCGAGCGCAAGATCCTCACCCGCGAACAGGTCCTCCTCGTCCTGCGCGCCCAGGGGAAAACCATCCTCACCTGCCGCGCCTGCCGCAAGAGCTACAACGTCCGCCACTACCGCGCCGAGGAAACCTACACGTGCAAACACTGCGGCCGCGAGCTCTCCTCCCCGACCGCCCCCGTCGACACCCGCGTCCACGATACGATCCACATGAGCACCGCCGTCTTCCGCAAGGACAAAGCCGCCCCCACGCCCGCCCGGAAGACCCCCGCCGGCGGCGGCCGCGCGCGCGCCGGCCGCGTGCCGGGCGACCTGCGGACCCTCCTGCCCGGCTACGAAATCCTCGAGTGCCTCGGCAAGGGCGGCATGGGCACCGTCTACAAGGCGCGCGACACGATCATGAACCGCTGGGTGGCCGTCAAGATCCTGGCCCCCTTTCTGGCCGCCGACCAGGAGTACGTCAACCGGTTCTTCGTCGAAGCCCGCAACCTCCAGAAGCTCAGCCACCCCAACATCGTCGCCGCCTACGACGCCGGCATCGCCGGCGACCACAAGTTCTTCATCATGGAGTTCGTCGACGGCCTGTCCCTCGAGCGCGTCCTCCACAGGAAGGGAATCCTTCCCGAGCCGACCGCCCTCGAGATCGCCCTGCGCGTGGCCGACGCCCTCGACTACGCCTGGCAGCGCCGCATCATCCACCGCGACGTGAAACCCCAGAACATCATGATCACGAAGGATCGCCGGGTGAAGCTCTGCGACCTGGGACTCTCCAAGGACGTCACGAGCGACATCACGCTGACCCTCACCGGGTCCGTCAACTGTTCCCCGCCCTACGCCTCCCCGGAGCAGGCTCAGGGCCTCAAGGGCCTCGATTGCCGCACGGACGTCTACTCCCTGGGCGTGACGCTCTTCCAGATGCTCTGCGGAGAGCTCCCCTTCCGCGGGCCCTCCCCGGGACAGTTCCTCATCCAGCACGTCACGGAGTCCCCGCCCAACCCCCTCTCCCGCAACCCGCGCGTGTCTCCGGCCGCGGGCAAACTCGTCCTGCGGATGCTCCAGAAATCCCCCGACGACCGGCCCACCCCCGGCGAGCTCGCCCGGGCGCTGCGAAAGCTCCTCAACGGAAAGGCGTGAACGCCCTTACTCGTCCCGCCCGCCCCGGAAAAGCGCCGCCCGTTCCTCGAAATCCTTCCCCGCCCGCTCCCCGAACTTCGCCCGCACGATGCGCCCCACGACTTCGATGAAGGGCTCCGCCGCCGCGGGCCTGCCCCCCGTGCCCACCCAGAGCTTCTCGAAACGGTTCCCCTCCCGCAGGTAGTACTGCTCGAAATCGCAGCCCCCCTGCCCGTACGGAATCGACCGGTCCACCCGCCGGACCTTCTCCAGCGCCTCCTCGAACGCCCGGCGCTCTTCGGCCGAAAGCGGAGCCTTTTCGAGCGTGAAATACCCCACAACGAAGTTCCCCGACGCGTCGATCCGGAAGAAAAAGTCCCCTTTCTGGCACGACCGCAGCTCGTAGCCGAAGACGTACTCCACCCGGTCCGCCCGCGCGCGCGCCTTCTCCGGCACCCGCTCCCGCCAGTCCGGATACGTCCGCGCCACCCACGCCTCGAACTTCGCCAGCCCCGCCGCCCGCCGGTCGGGCGGATCCCAGGGCTTGTAGCCGAAATCGTCCCCCGCCGCCTTCTTGAGGAAGTTCCAGGCATCCTCCCGCGCGATCTGGCCGTAATCGATGTCGAACCAGACCGCGTCCGCCCGCAGCGCCTCGACCAGCACCGGAAGGCCCGAAGGATCTCCCATCGCGTACAGCGACCGGGCGGCCTGCGCCCGGACATCGTACACCTCGTCCCCGAGAAGCTCCCGCAGGCGCTCCATCGACGCGCGATCCCCCAGACGCTCCACTCCGCGGATCGCCCCCACCCGGCACCCCCACAGCCGGTCGCCGAGCCCCCGGCGAAAAAGCTCCCGGTCGGCCGGGTCCGCGTGCTCGGCCAGCGCCTTCATCGCGGCCGGCCTCCAGTAAAAATCGGGATCCGCCGCCAGCTCCCGCAGAAGCGCCGCGATCCGCGGGTCCTTGAGCTCCCCCAGGGCCTCCGTGCACGCCAGGGAAAGCGCGTTCCGGCCGTTCCGGCGCACGAACTCCACGAGCGCCTCCGCCACCGCGGGACCGCCGCGCTCCAGAAGGCGGCGCACCGCCTGCGCCTGAAGCTGCGGCCGGTCCTTGGAGTTGGCGTACTCCACCTCCTGCGCGATCCGCCCCGCGTCCTGAACGGCCAGCGCCGCCGCCAGCGCGAGCATCCTCACCGCACCACCTCCGCCTCGTCCATCCAGTAAAGCCCCAGCTGCCAGTCCCCGTCCCAGCGGTCCTCCACGAGAAAACGCCCCTCGACCGTCACGGGATCGGTCGTGTAGTCGGCCGTCCGGCCGGGCTTGAGGCGCACCTCGACATAATGGTTGATCTGCGGGCGGCGGCCGAAACAGCAGCTGGCCCGGTCCTTGACGAGAAGAAACGTCTTCAGACCCCGCGCCTGCGACGTGGGGTTCATAAAGCCGGTGGCCCTCACCCTCCGGCCGTTCCACCGTGTCACCGACTCCGGAAGCGTCATGCGGTCCTTGTATTC
This sequence comes from Planctomycetota bacterium, assembly GCA_035574235.1. NCBI lineage: Bacteria > Pseudomonadati > Planctomycetota > Planctomycetota bacterium. The sequence continues at coordinate 21,070 of DATLZA010000199.1, forward strand.
GAAGGCCCCCAGCTCCATCAGCGGGAGAGCCGGAACCTCCGGCTCGGGCGCCCGCCCGCACCCGGCCGCCCACACCCCGAACATCAGAACGATCCGCCGCATTCCGTTCTTTTCTACGACGTCGGGTTCAACCCCTCCGTCACCTCCATGCGATAGGCCGCCCACGCCGGGAGCAACCCCGCCAGAACGCCCAGAACCAGAACGCCCCCCAGGATCCCCAGCTCCTCCGGAAGAAAACCGAAGGCCGCCATCTCGACGCCCGCCCAGGCTGCCAGCGCCCGTCCCGCCGCCGCCGCCAGGAGATGCCCCAGGAGAATCCCCCCCGCTCCGCCGAGCAGGCACAGCGTCACGGACTCGAAAATCATCAGGCGGAAAATCGCCGCCCGCGGCGCGCCCAGCGCCCTCAGGATCGCGATCGAACGCCGCCGCTCCGCCATCGAAGCGTAGAGCGAAACCAGAATCGACCCCGCCGCCACCACGACCACGAGCCCCGCCACCGCCAGAAGAAGAAGGTCCACCTTGCCCACCAGCTCCAGGAGCTCCCCCACCACCCGCCCGGGGGCCGCCGCCACGACCTCCGGCCGCCGGTTGAGGTCATGCTCCAGCTGATAGGCCGTCCCCTCGCTCTTGGCCTTGACGAGCGCCGCCGAGATCTCCGGCCGCGCCTCGTGCCCCTCCGTGGCGTAGAAGCTGTCGAGGTTGATGAAGATCGCCCGATCGTGGGGCGTTCCCGTCGGCCGCAGAACCCCCACTACCGTCCACGTCTCCCCGTGCTCCTCCCCTTCGCCCTCCACTCCATGGGCCACCCGGAACCGGGCCCCGAGCCCCAACCCCGCCCGCCGCGCCGCCGCCGCCCCCACCACCGCCTCGAAAGGGCCGTCCCCCGGCTCCCCCGCCATCGTCCGCTCCAGACGCGCCGGATCGAACCGGAACACCCGTCCCTCGATTTCGAACGCCCGGTCGGGCCGCGGCCGGAAATCCCTGAAGAAACGGTCCGTGGTCCCCACCACGCGGAATCCCCGATAGGAATCCCCCACCGCGATCGGCACCGCCCAGGCCACGCCCCGGTGCGCCGCCAGCTCCCGGTATCGATCCCACGCGAGATTCCCCGGCGACCGATCGAGATGAAAGAGCGAATTGAGGACAAGCTGGACCGCGCTCCCCTTGCCGCCCACGACGAGGTCGCATCCGAAGGCGCTCTGACGGAACGCCTCCCCGCCCCGGGCATGAAGCGCCAGGACCGCCACGACGACGGACACCCCCAGCGCCACCGAGGACGCCGTCAGCGTCGTGCTCAGGCCCCGACGGGAGAGATTGCGCCAGACGAGGGTCCCGAGATGCATGAGAGATCCACCACGTCCTTAAAGCGTTCCATGACGTGCGGCTGGTGCGTCACGAGAACCAGCGTCGTCCCCGCCTCCCGGCAGACGTCCTTGAGGAGCTCCACGATCGAATCGCCCGTCCGGGGATCGAGGTTCCCCGTCGGCTCGTCGGCCAGGAGGACCTGCGGCCGGTGGACGACCGCGCGCGCGATGGCCACCCGCTGCTGCTGGCCCACGGAAAGCTCCCCCGGCAGGCGCCCGCGTTCCGCCCCGAGCCCCACGCGCTCCAGGGACGCTTCGGCCCGCGCGCGGTCCGGCCGTCCGGCGAACAGCATCCCCAGAAGCACGTTCTCCAGGGCCGTGAATCCCGGCAGCAGGTTGAAGGTCTGAAAGACGAACCCTACGTGACGGGCGCGGAACCGGTCCCGTTCGACCTCCGACATCCGGTGGAGCGCCTGGCCGGCGACCTCGACCTCTCCCGCGTCGGGAACCGCAAGCCCCCCGATCAGGTTCAGGAGCGTCGTCTTCCCCGAACCGCTCGTCCCGGTGATCACGCGCTGGGCCCCCGCCGGGATTTCCAGGCGGGGAATCTCCAGAACGAGGCGTCCCCCGTATCCCTTCTTCACGCCCGTCAGGCGGATCATCGCGCCGCTCACTGTACCAGACCGCGATCCTTCCGGGCATCCCTTTTTCGGGAACCGCCGCGCCCCCCGCCGCGTCGAAGGGGCGAACGATCCCGAAAAGGAGGCCGCCATGCACGCGCTCGTTCTTGCCGCCGCCCTGACCCTGGGGGTCCAGGACCGCGAAACGCCCCGGCCGATCGATCTCGTCTTCTGCGTCGACCGCTCCGGCAGCATGCAGCAGGTCATCGAAACCGCCAAGCGCAAAGTGTGGTCGATCGTCAACGAAATCGCCACCGCCAAGCCCTCGCCGCTCCTTCGCATCGGCCTCATCGGCTACGGCAGCGCCGACCAGGACCTCAAGCTCTTCCCCCTGGACGGGGACCTCGACCGGATGTACGAGAACCTCCTGACCTTCAAAGTGGACATGGGCGGAGACGAATGGGTCGGCTGGGCCGTCCGCCAGGCGGTCGAGCGCATGCCCTGGAGCTCCGATCCCAAGGCCCTGAAGATCATCTTTGTCGTCGGCAACGAAACCGCCGCCCAGGGCCGCCCGGAGCTTCTTTATACGAAGACCGTTCCGGAGGCCATCGCCCGGGGCATCATGGTCAACGCGATCTACTGCGGGCGGCCGTCGGCGGAGGAAGAGCGCACCTGGCGGGAGGTGGCTTCCCTGGCGGACGGGCACTACATGACGATCGACCTCTCGGGCGGCGCGGTGACGCTCGAAACGCCCCTGGACGGTCGGCTTCTGGAGCTCAACCGCAAGCTCAACGCGACCTATCTGCCCTTCGGCGGCGAAGGAAAACGCCGCAAGGAGCTCCAGGAGAAGCAGGACCGGGAAACCGCCGCGGTGGGCGCCCCCGTGGCCGCCGAGCGGGCGCTCGCGAAGGCCAAGGGCGTCTACGCGGCGGCGGAATGGGACCTCGTGGACGCCTCTCAAAAGGAGGGCTTCAAGCTCGAAGAGATCCGCGACGAGGACCTTCCCGCCGAAATGCGCGGCATGAGCCTGGAGGAGCGCCGCGCCCATCTGGCCGGGCTCCGCAAGGAGCGCGAAGAGATCCGCGCGGAGATCAACCGCCTGGACGTCGAGCGGGCGCGCTTCATTCAGGAGGAAATGCGCCGGCGCCATCTCACCGCGGACGGCGCCTTCGACGAGGCGGTCCGCCGCGCCGTCCGCGCCCAGGCGGCCCGGAAGGGCTTCGCCTTCGAAGATCCCCAGTAACTCCGCACGGATCGGAGCCGGCGGCCGCGGACGCGGGCGCCGGCTCCTTCTTCTTCCCTTTCTCGTCGCGCCGCGTATCCTGGGGGCATGAGAATTCCCGCCTTCGGCCTGCTCCTCGTCGCCGCGTGCTCCGCTCCCGCCCAGGCCCCGCCGGAGCCGGCCGACCTCGTCGTGCGGAACGGACGAATCCTCACCGTGGACGGCGCCTTCACCGTGGCGCAGGCGTTCGCGGTCCGCGAAGGCCGGTTCGTCTACGTGGGCACCGACGAAGGCGTCCGGCGATACATCGGCCCTTCCACACGGATTCTCGACGCGGCCGGGCGGAGCGTCGTCCCGGGCCTTATCGACACGCACGTCCACGCCCTGGGGGTCGCCGCCCAGGAGGCCGCGGAACCGTTCGCCCCGCTTTCCTCGATCGCGGAGGTCCAGGACTGGGTTCGCCGCAAGGCCGCTTCCCTCCCGGACGGCGAATGGATCCGGATCCCCCGCTCCTATCCCACGCGTCTGCGCGAGAAACGCTTTCCCACCCGGGAGGAGCTCGACGCCGCCGCCCCCCGGCATCCCGCGGTCTTCGACGGCGCGTACGCCCAGGTGGTCAACTCCGAGGGGCTGCGCCGGCTGGGCATCTCGCGGGATACGCCTTCCCCGCCAGAGGGCGAGATCGTGAAGGACTCCCGGGGCGAGCCCACGGGCCTCCTCCGGAATCTGCGGAGCCTCATCTTCCGCCGGCTTCCCACCCGTCCCGTCTCCGAAGACGAGATCCTCCGCCGCCTGGAGGAGGTGCATCTCAAATACCTCGAGGTGGGAATCACGAGCGTGGCGGAACGGGCGGCTTCGCTCGAAGGGTACGGGCGCTACCGCCGGCTCAAGGAGGAAGGGCGACTCCGCGTGCGCGCCGAGGTGACGATCCTCCTGGATTCCGGGGGCTCCGCGGAAGGGGCGGAGCGCTTCATCCGATCGCTGCCGTTCCGCCCCCGCGAGGGGGACGACTGGCTGCGCGTGGGCCCGCTCAAGATCACGGTGGACGGCGGGATCCTGATCGGGACGGCCTACCTGCGGGAACCCTACGGACCCGGAGCGGCGCGGCTCTATGCCGTCACGGATCCGACCTACCGCGGGACGCTGACGCTCTCGCCCGCGCAGGTCCGCGACCTTATCCGCACGGGACACCGGCTGGGCTGGCCCATGTCCGCGCACGTGACGGGCGACGCGGGGGTGGATCTCGTTCTCGACGCCGTGGAGGCCGCGGCCGCGGAGGCGCCGTTCCGCGGCCGGCCGTTCACGCTCATCCACGCCTACTTCCCCGACGCCGCCCTGGTCCGTCGCGCGGCGCGCCTCGGAGTGCGCGTGGACACCCAACCGGCGTGGTTCTACAAGGACGGCGACGCCCTGCGCGAGGCCCTCGGAGAGGAACGCCTGGCGCGCTTCCTCGGCCTGCGCGCCTGGCTCGACGGCGGAGTCACGGTCGCCATCAACACGGATCACATGTTCGGTCTGGACCCGGACGGGGCGATGAACCCGTTCAACCCGTTCCTCACGATGGACGTGGCGATCCGGCGGACGACCGAAGGGGGCCGCGTGATCGCCCCCGAGCAGGGCGTCACCCGCCCGGAGGCGCTTCGGATGATGACGATCGACGCGGCGCGGCTTCTCGGCGAGGAGGACCGCCGCGGCTCGATCGAGCCCGGCAAGCTCGCCGACTTCGCGATCCTCTCCGGGGACTTCCTCGGGTGTCCGCCCGAACGGTTCCGCAAGCTCCGGGCGGAGGTCACGGCCGTCGGCGGCCGCGTCGCCTTCGAACGGTAGCTAATTCAGCAGGGGCGAGCGGCAGGCGTGCGGCTCGCCCACGGACCGCTTGAGCCGCCGCAGAATGGCCCGTCCGACGCTCGGGGCGCCGAACATCAGGTTCGCCTCCGCCCCGCAGGGACACGCCATCGGATAACGCTCCTGGAGCGTATCCTTATCCGGAATGACCAGCCTCACCGGCGCCCCGCACGCGATGCAGCGGAAAACGAGAAGCACCCCGCCGTCCACCGCCTCGTGCCCTTCCAGCTCGAACGGCATCTTCGACATCCTTCCCACCTCCAGCGGGCCCACGCCGCGAGCGAAGGCTTCCGGCCTCCCCGTCGCCCAGGCCGCCGTGCGGCCCGGCGATCCGGGCGCGGGCCGGTCGATCGGGTCGTGCGCCCCGTTTCGTGATCCTTGTAAGCTCTATCGACCGGTCGGGGGCGGGACTTCACTCGGGAGAAATCGGCGATGCGCGCGCTTCTGATCCTGGCGCTTCTGGCCGTTCCGCAGGACCGGCCCGAGGCGGAATACTGCGTGGCCCCGGGCGGCGACGACGCCGGGCCGGGAACCTTCGAACGCCCCTTCGCCAGCCTCGAACGGGCGCGCGACGCGGCCCGGGCCCGGCGGGCCGGAAAGCCCGTGACCGTCTTGGTGCGGGGCGGAACGTACGTTCTGGACAAGCCTCTTCTCTTCGGCCCGGAGGATTCGGGAACGGCGCAGGCCCCTGTGGTCTTCGCCGCCTATCCCGGCGAAAAGCCGGTCCTGAGCGGCGGAATCCGGCTTTCGGGCTGGCGGCGGAGCGACGTCCACGGACGTCCGGCCTGGACCGCGGAGTCTCCCGAAACGCGCCAGCTTTTCGTCCGCGGCCGGCGCCGCCCCCGAGCGCGGCTGCCCAAGGAAGGGTTCTACACGATCGCCGAGGTCCTGGACGCCGGACGCGGCATCGACGCCGGCGCGCGCCGATTCCGGTTCGCCCCCGGGCAGCTCCGCTCTTCATGGGCCAATCTCGAGGACGTGGAGGTCGTGGCGCTTCACTTCTGGCATGACGAGCACCTGCCCGTCACGGCGGTGGACGAATCGGAGCGGATCGTCTCCTTCGGCCGCCGGAGCATCCGGCGCCTGACCGAAGCGCACGACGCCCGTCCCGCCCGCTTCTACGTGGAAAACGTCTTCGAGGCCCTGGAGCGGCCGGGCGAGTGGTACTGGGACCGGCGGCACGGCACGATCCATTACCTGCCCCTCGAGGGAGAGGAGGATCCGGAGACCCTGGAGGCCTTCGTTCCGCGGCTTCAGGAACTGGTGCGCTTCGAGGGCGCCCGCCACATCCGCCTGAGAGGGCTCTCGTTCGCCCACGCGGACGCCGTCTGTCCGCCGTCCTCGCGGGATCCGGAGCTGGCCGGCCCCTCGCAGGCCGCGGTGACCGCCACGGCCGCGATCCGCTTCGCGCACGCCGAATCCTGCGCCCTCGAGGACGGGGAGATTTCCCAGGTGGGAGGCTACGCGGTCGAGATCGGCCCGGGATGCTCCCGGATCGAAATCCGCGGCAACGTCCTGCGCGACCTCGGAGGCGGGGGCATCCGGGTCGGAAGCGCCGGCTCGCGCGAGAACCCCGCGCGGGAGAACGTCATCACGGACAACCGGATCGAGGAGGGCGGGCGGATCTGGCACAGCGCCGTGGGAATCCTCGTCCTCCACAGCGGCGGCAACGTCGTCGCCCACAACCTCATCCGCGACTTCTTCTACACGGGGATCTCGGTGGGCTGGATCTGGGGCTACCGCGACAGCCCCGCGCGGGACAATCGGATCGAGCGCAACCACATCCACCGCATCGGGCAGCGGGTGCTGTCCGACATGGGCGGCATCTACACGCTGGGGCCCTCGCCCGGCACGGTGGTGCGGAACAACCTCATCCACGACGTGGACTCCTTCGCGTACGGCGGCTGGGGCATTTATTTCGACGAGGGCTCGACCGGCATCCTCGCGGAGGACAACGTCGTCTACCGGACCAAGGACGGCGGCTTTCATCAGCACTACGGGAAAGAGAACGTGGTGAGGAACAACATTTTCGCCTTCGCGCGCGAGGCGCAGATCGGCCGGAGCCGCCACGAGCCGCACCTCTCGTTCACCTTCGAGCGCAACATCGTAGTCTGGACGGAAGGGACGCTCTTCCGCCGGGGCTATTCCGACAAGGTGGGCCACGGCTACCGGTTCGACCGGAACGTCTACTTCCAGACCGAAGGAAAACCCGTGAGTTTCGGCGGCCTGTCGCTCGAAGAATGGCGGGCCCTCGGGCAGGACGCCGAATCCGTGGTGGCCGACCCGCTCTTCGTCGATCCCGGAAAAGACGACTTCCGGCTGCGCCCCGAGTCGCCCGCCCTGCGCCTCGGATTCCGCCCGATCGATCTTTCGGACGTCGGTCCCCGGAAGCGGCGTTAGGGTCTTGCGCCGCCCCGTCCGGCGCGCGTATAGTATCGCCCATGCGAACGGCTCCCGCGCCGGGGGCCGCGGGGTCCATTCCCGCGCGCGCCCGGCCCGAGGTCCTCGCCCCGGCGGGCGACTTCGAGTGCGTCCGCGCGGCCGTCGAGAACGGCGCCGACGCGGTGTACTTCGGGGTCCAGAAGTTCAACGCCCGCGCCCGGGCCCGCAACTTCGCCCCGGAAGAGCTGCCGGACCTCTTCTCCTTCCTGCGCCTGCGCGGCGTGCGCGGATACGTCGCCTTCAACACCCTCGTCTTCTCGAACGAACTCGACGAGGCCGAACGGCTCCTCGAGCGGATCCTCGCCGCAGGACCCGACGCCTTCATCCTTCAGGACCTCGGAATCGCCCGGCTCCTGCGCGAAATGGCCCCCGGAGTGCCCCTCCACGCGAGCACCCAAACCACGACCACCTGCGCCGAGCAGATGGGGCTCCTCCGCGAACTGGGCTTCTCCCGCGTCATCCTGGCGCGCGAACTCTCGATCGAGGAGATCCGCCGCATCCGGGCCGCCACCGACATGTCCCTCGAAGTCTTCGTTCACGGAGCCCTCTGCGTGGCCTACTCGGGACAGTGCCTCACGAGCGAAGCCCTCGGGGGCCGTTCCGCCAACCGCGGGGCCTGCGCCCAGGCCTGCCGCCTCCCCTACGAGCTCGTCGTGGACGGCGCGCCGCGGGACCTGGGGGACCGGCGGTACCTCCTGTCGCCTCTGGACCTGGCGGCCCCCGACCTCGTGCCGGAACTCGCGGGGCTCGTCGACTCCATCAAGATCGAAGGCCGCCTCAAGAGCGCCGAGTACGTCGCCGCCGCCACCCGCGCCTACCGCAAGGCCGTGGACGAGGCCGTCCCCCTGTCGCGCGACGAGGAACTGGCCCTCCGCCAGGTCTTCTCCCGCGGCTTCTCCCACGGCTTCCTCTCGGGCGTCAACCATCAGGCGCTCGTCGAAGGACGCTCCCCCCGCAAGCGGGGACTCTTCCTCGGCCGCGTCTCCGCCGTCCGCGGGCGCCGCGCGGAAGTGACGCTTCAGGCCCCCCTCAAGCCCGGCGACGGCGTGGTCTTCGACTTCGGGAATCCCGAGGCGGACGAGCCCGGCGGCCGGGTGCTCCACCTCTGGCGGGACGGACGGCGCGTCGAAACGGCCGACGCTCCCGACGTCGTCGAATTCGAAGTCCGCGGCGTTCCTCCGCCCCGCCCGGGCTGGAAGGTCTGGAAGACGGACGACCCGGCGATCAACCGCGGGCTCCGCGCCACCTTCGAGCGCACGGGAACGCGCGTCCCGGTGGACGCCGTGGTCGAGGAATGCGACGGGCGCCTGCGCGTGACCTTCACGGACGGCGAACGCTCGGTCCGCGGCGAGGCGGGCCCGCTCCAGCCGGCCCACACGCGCCCCCTCACGGCGGAATACCTGCGCGAGCATCTGGGGCGCCTGGGACAAACCCCCTTCGAGCTGCGCGGGCTCGACGTCCGCCTGGGTTCCGTGATGCTCCCCGTGAGCCGCCTCAACGACCTGCGCCGGAGGCTCGCCGAGGAGCTGGCGGAGGCGCGGCGGCGGAGCCGGACGTGCGAGATCCGGCCCGGGGCGCTCGGCCGCCTCCGGCGAACGCCGCCGAGGACCGCTCCGGGGGAACCGCGCCTGGTCGTCCTCTGCCGCTCCCTCGAACAGCTGGCGGCCGCGCTCGAGGAGGGGATCCGCTTCGTGGCCTGCGACTTCGAGGACATCCGCCGCTACCGGGAGGCGGCCTCCGGCGCGCGCGCCGCGGGGGCGCGGATCCTTCTGGCCCCGCCGCGGGTCCACAAGCCGGGGGAGCTCGGAATTCTCCGCTCCCTCCTGGGGGCCGGAGGGGACGGCTTCCTCGTGCGCTCGACGGCGCACCTGGACTTCTACCGGCGCGAGGCGCCCGGGGCGATCCTCGCCGGCGACTTCTCGCTCAACGTGGCCAACGAGCTGGCGGCGGAGACCCTCCTTTCCCGCGGCCTGGAGCGTTTCGTGCCGAGCTACGACCTCACCTGGGAGCAGCTTCAGGCGCTCCTTGAGCGCGTCGACCCCGGCCGCGCCGAGGTCGTGGTGCATCAGCACATGCCCATGTTTCACATGGAGCACTGCGTCTTCGCCGCCTTCCTTTCGACGGGCAAGGACAGCACCGACTGCGGCCGCCCCTGCGACCGTCACCGGGTGGAACTGCGGGACCGCGCGGGCATGGCCCATCCCGTCCGCGCGGACGTCGGCTGCCGCAACACCGTCTACAACGCCGTGCCCCAGAGCGCCTCGCCGTACGTCCGGGGGCTCCTCGAGCGCGGCGTCCGCTGGTTCCGCCTGGAGCTGCTCGGCGAGGACGCCTCCGCCGCCCGCCGCCTCGTGCGCGCCTACCGCGAGCTTCTGGCCGGTCGCGGCGACGGCCACGTTTTGTGGAAGGAATTGCGCGCCTCGAGCGTTTTAGGAGTCACCCGCGGACCTTTGGGTTCGCCCGCGGAATGATCGGCTCCTTCGAACGGGAGGGATGATGAACGTCGAGATCGGGCTTTCGGAAAAGAACCGCGCCGCCGTGTCGGAAATCCTGAACGCGCTTCTGGCGGACGAGGCGGTGCTCTACACGAAGACGCGCAACTACCACTGGAACGTCACGGGCCCCCAGTTCAACGACCTGCACAAGTTCTTCGACGAACAGTACGGGGAGCTCAACGAGATCGTGGACGACGTCGCCGAGCGCGTCCGCAGCCTCGGCGGGCGGCCGATCGGCACGCTCGCG
>DATLZA010000200.1 GCA_035574235.1 Planctomycetota bacterium
CCCCGGGCTCGCTTCGCTCGCCGAGGGTGAGGGCGCGCGAAGAGGAAAAACTATGGGTTTAAAGAAAATGAGGAGCGGGACCACGTTGATCCGGTCGGAGGACTGAGATATTCGGTGGCCCTAAAAATGGGGAGCACCCCCCTTTGAACCGCTTGTTCTTCCTGCCTGGAAGCGCGCGCGAAGTCGGCACTCAAGGCCTTGGGCGTTGAGGAGGAAAAGAGGTAGCGTGCCGCCTGCTGCCTCCTTCCAGGAGGGATACATGGCGCCGGCGGTTGCGCGCGTACCATCCCTCGTACTCGGCAAGCGCTTCCTCGAGAGGGAGGAAACGGGGCGCTTGCCGGATGGCACGTTTAGGGGCGAGCGCGAGTATAATGAAAGCGCCGCGCGTCACGCCCCGGTAGCTCAGCTGGATAGAGCGGCGGTTTCCTAATTTTATAGAACTTATTTTTAGTGCGCTTTTTGCGTCTCGAAGGCCTGCGGAAGGCGCAGAAAACATGGACTTTAGGACAAACTAGGACAAGGCTTACGTTTCCGTCGGGTCGGGCAAGAGACACATGGTGAAACGTTTCCGGGCCGCACGGGTTCTGCCGCTCAGGCGTCCCTTCCAGGGTTCAGGGGAGCTTCGGACCTTCAAACGCTCTTCGTGCACGGCCTTCGCCGGCACTTCCGAAGGTCCGCCTTACGGCTTGCCTTCGACCCGATAAAGGCGGCGAAGTCCGTGGAGGACAGCCTGCCGGGAGATCGTTGTCAAACCCAGGGCCTTCAGGTCCACTTCCTCCTTCACGATTTGTTCAAGGAAGGATGGCATGTCCTCGACGATGCGGAGGGGTGGCTTCACGTCGGTATCGGGAGCGATGACCTGGAAGAGACGGAAGATGTCGTTCTTATGCTTCCGGATCGACCGACTGTCGATTTCTTCGCCGGCTGCCGCGCGGGCGCGCAGGTCCATCCAGGCTTTTGCCTTAAGCGGCACGAGGTGCACGGCATCGACGACCGGAAGTTCGTGGATCACCCGCCTCCCGTCTTGAATCCAGGCGTAATAATCCGCGTCAAGGAGGATCGCCGAGAGGCTGGAAATTTCCTCATCGATCGGGATCGGCGTCCGCCGGCCGGCCGGTTCGATGGGGAGGGCGTCAGGAGCCCGCGAGAAGAGCTCCACCATGGCCGGATAGGCGTCGTTCGCGGGCTTCTGGAAGCGGTAGAGCCTGGGTTTCCCGCGGGTCCCTTCCTGGAGGCGGTACCCTCCGGATTTAACGAACGTCCAGAACTTCCGTCCAAACTCCGCGTCGAGGGCTTCGACGAGGAGAACGATATCGAGATCCTTCGTGGCGCGGAAAGGCAGGCCCGCTTCCTCCATGAGGAGGACGCACGCCGTTCCGCCGATGATCACGTATCGATCGGAGAGGCCCGTGAAGTGCTTCCGAAAGAGGTCGAGCCCCCTTACCGCCATGGGACCTTCCTCATCATCTGATCGAGCGCGGCCTGGACGCGCTCGTCCGGGTTGTCCCTGAGAGAGAGGTACAGGGACAAAGGATCGACCCGGCCGTCTCCGGCAAAGAGATTGGGATCGTAGTTCCAGATCTCGACCATCCGTCCGTCGGGATCGTCCGGCATGGCTTCGACGAACCGGTCACCGTGGTGCAACGCCTTCCAGCCCTTGCGGTCGAGGGCGATCGTGATGAGGTCGGGCTCGGCCAACAAGGAACACTGCGCCAAGGCGCTCAATCCGGCCAGCGGACCGCGGATTCTGCGTCCCGGCATCTGGCGAATCGTGGAACGATTTCGGACGGGGGTTCGAAGGAACGGAGCCGCCTTTTTCCAGACCTCGGGTCCGGGCAAGGTCAGTCGAAGGCGACGTTCGCGGCCCCGGCCGGTGGCGTTCGATTCCCCGATGCCCGCGGCTTCCAGTTCGTCGAGAGCCAGGCTCATGGCCATCGCCGAATAGCCGAGTTTCGCGGCCAGCGCGGTGGGGCTCAGATCCTCATCGCCCCGAAGAAGGGCGTGAATCAATACCGCTTGGGAGGAGGGCCGAAAGACGCTGGGCTTCGGCCGGGAACCTCGGAAATGTTCCCGAAAGTCGAGCCCCACCATGGGCAAATACATCTGGTTGCCCGGTACGACGAAGGGGACCTTCTGATCGACCAGTCGCCGGCGGTTGCAGGGCGTGATGTGTCGGCGGACATAGATGACCGGCCCTTCCCAGCGGGCCTGCACCTGCTCGACGTGCTTGCGGATCGTGGCGGGGGTTTCTTCATGGCTTTCTCGGTCGGCCAGGAACAGGCACGAGCGGCCGAGGAGGTGGGCTTTGAAGAAGCGGTATCGCTCGCGAAGGAAGGGGGCGAGGTGTCGTTCCTCCTTCCAAGGGGTCAGGACGGGGGTATCGCCGAGGGTTTCCTTGAAGTAGGCTTCGAGGTCGCCGGCAAGAGGGGTCATGGATATAAATCTCGATATGAAGTATAAACTTATGATCTATATACTTCAATATCAAGTTTATTCTCGCCGGCGCAGGCGCTTCTCGCGTGCGCGGCGGGTGGGGATGTGCGGGATGCGTCCCAGGCCGTCACCGGCCGGGAGGAGGCGGGGCCGCAAGAAGATCGCTTTCGCCGAACCGCCGGATCAGGCCGCTCCGGCGGGCGGGGATTCCGCCTTCCCCTCCAGCCATTCGAGAAGCCCCGGAGTGGGCACGATGTAGGTCACCCGCTCCAGACCTCCGCCGATCTTGCGGCCCTGAAGGATCCCGCCGTGGATCATCCCGCGCACCGCCGCCGGAGAGATGCCGAGAAGCCGGGCTACTTCGGGAACGGTAAGGGCCAGGCGGCCCCGCAGAACCTCCCGGGCGTCCAACCGCGCCGGCGCGATCGGCCGCTCTTCCGGGATGAACCGGCCGCGCCCGTTCGAGCGCTCGGTCCCGCGACGGATCCCTTTCACGTCCAGATCGTTCATATGGACCTCCCGTAGAGAATCGGAGCCGCGAGAAAGGCGGGACGGATCGGCCCGCCCCCGGATCGAGGGGGACGGGCGGACCCGTCCCGGTCCGGGCTCAAGGCCCGACCGGGAGGGGAAGAAGAGAGGACTTCAGACGGCCGTGTCCCGGATCCAGGAGCGGCGGAGACGGGGCTTCCGACAATAGTCGGCCGCCCGCTCGATCCACTCGAGAAGCGCCTCCGCGCGCCGGCGGGGCGTCATCCGGTTCCAGCCGCCGATCCGCGCCTCGCCGAAGGCGTGCGCCTGGAGCCACTTGACCGCCATGACGGCGCCCTTGGGACCCAGCGACAGGTACAGCCCCCGGGGAGAGGCCAGAAGCTCGGCCAGATCCGCCACGACCCGCTCAGGCCACCTTCCCGGGAGGGCCGCCGGCCGATCCTTCAGCTCGGTGGACTCCACCACGTTCCTCCTTTCGCACATACGGAGACTTCGCCGGCGCGAACCGCGGCTCCCCGCCGCTCAGCCCGCCGGCCTCGTTGACCGCCCGCAGAGCGGAAGCGATCGCCCGGATCTCCGGAGCGTCCTGGGGGACGCCCGAGACGGCCAGGGCCAGCCCCGCCCGCACCAGATGCCAGTTGGCGGCCTGATAGGCGCTCCGGCGTCCCTGCCGGGGCGGACCCTGGGCCGCACTGCTCGGGGAAGAACTCATGGGACTCCTTTCTCACGAATTGACCAGAGCCAGGGCCCGGCTCCAGGCCCGCTCCTTGAGCGCCGCGCCGGAGCCGAAAAGCGCCGAGGCGAAGCGACGCTCCGCCAACGCCGCGCCGCCCGCCCGGCGCGCGGGACGCTCGTGGTCCACGTACTCGGCCACGGCGTTCACCGCCGCCCAGAGCGTTCCACGCACCCCGGGAAGGGCGTTGCCCCTCCCCGACTCGAAAAGCCCGACGAGCGACTCCCGCGTCGCGATCGCCCGGGAAGGATCCCCTTCCGCGGGGTCGGGGACCAGATCCTTGAAGTAACCTGCCAGCGCTTCGGGCGTCAGGCTCCGCCGGGCGAACGCCCGCGCCTGAGCGGCGAAGTCGTCGAAGTACTTGCGCGAAAGACCCAGGAGCTTGCGGGCTTCCTTGGCCTTCTCGAGAACATCCCCCACGTGGCGGATCGAAACGCCCGTCCGCCCCGCCTTCTCGAGCGCCGCCAGAAGCGTGTTCCGGCAGACGACCCGGATGGGCGTGAAAAGCGCCCGGAGGGGACTCCCGCCGTCGTGGCTGTTGGTCAGAAGCAGATACCGGCCGACCGGATCGTTGTGCGTCACCCACACGTCCTCCGGCAGACGCGCCAGAAGCCAGATCCGCCGGCCCCGGTCGAGCGACCCGGCCGTCACATACATCGCCTCGCCCGCCCCGACGAGCGCGTCGAAGAAGGCGAACGCCTGGGCGTTCTGGACCGGCCGGTAGCGCCCTCCCACCACGCCGAGCGGCTCCGTGCGGTCGGTCCGAACGACCGCCTGCACGCGGGGGATCTGCACCCCCGCCGTCTCGACCGGCCGGAGCTCCACCTCCCAGTCCAGACCCGCCGCCCGGATCGCCTCGGCCGCGGTGGCCGGACGCTCCAGAGCGACGCCGATCCCGTGCCAGGGAACCTCACCGACGTACATCATGCTTTCCACATTCGCAGGCATGTCCGAAAACCTCCTGCCGATGAAACTCATTCACCACCCGACGAGGATGAGGAGAGCCGGACGGACGGGCGGCCGGCGAAGGCCGCCCGTCGCGGTCCCGAGGCTCCCGACCCCTCTCTCGCAGGACCCGGCTTAGCGCTGGGCGCGCGGCGGCGCGGAAGCGGGAGCTTCGGCGGCCGGCTCGGCTTCCTCCGAGGGTTCGCCTTTCGGCTCGCCTCCGAGGAAACTCACCTGCTGGGCGACCACGCGGAGCTTCGAGCGCTTGAGGCCCGTCTCCTCGTCCTGCCAGTGATCCTGGACCAAGCGGCCCGAGACGAGAACGGCGCGCCCCTTCGTCAGAAACTCCGCCACGGCCTCGGCCTGGCGGTTCCAGACGGTCACGTCCACGAAGGCCGTCTCTTCGACCTTCGAGCCGTCCTCCTTGACGTAGCGGTGGTTGACCGCCACGGTGAGGTGGGCGACGGCTTTGCCCTGGGCCGTGTACCGCAGCTCCGGATCCCGCGCCAGGCGGCCGACCAGGACGACGTGGTTGAAGTTCGTCATCCGAAAGCCTCCACACGGAAAGGCGCCCCGCGGCCACGCGGGGAACGCCGACACGCGAAAACCCCGTGGCCGGGGTGACGAAAACGAACGGAAGATCAGAGCGCCGATCGGGGGGCCCGGACGCGCTTCGGGCTCCGGGCCTCCAGGAGAAGCACCGCGGGCCGCACTCCGGCCGCCCGCAGCTCGTCGAGAACGGAAAGGATTCCGGCCGCCAGATCCTCGCGCGACCGGTCGGCCCGGAATCGCACGACCAGGACGAGGCCGTCCTTCGGCCACGAAAGACGCGCAGGATCGATCCCGTCGGCGTCGCGGGCCACGACGATCGTGCCGGGGCAAGGACCGGAGACGGAATCGAGATCCACCGCTTCCACGCCCGCCTTGCGGAGATCCTCCGCCACGAGGTAGGGAAGGGCGGGATGGACCAGACTTCGCGCCGGACGGAGCATCGGAGTCAGTCCTGCCATTTCTCGCAGGCCCCCCGGTAGGGGCAGGTGGGACAGGCGAACGACCGGTCGTTGGGGACGAAGACGCCGCTCCGGATCGCCCGATCGAGGACCTGGACCTTGCGGACGAAGCGCCGCAGGTCGCGGTCGGTCCGCTGGACCACGTGCCTTTCGATCGCGGGCCGGGCGGTCTTGAGGAGAATCTCGTAGCGGAAAAACTCGGGGGTCTCTCCCAGCGCGAACCGGGCGGCCAGGAGGTAGGCGGTCGCCTGATCGTCCTTGCGGATCCGATCCGGCGACCAGCGGCTCGAAGCCGTCTTCCAGTCGACGATCGCCAAGCGGCCTGCGCGGGTTCGGACCAGGCGGTCGAACTCACCGGCGAGCGGCCGGGGGAGCGCTTCCCCGCGGTCGTCGAGAAGCGGCACCACGAAGCGGCGGGGGAGATCGAGCGGGACCTCGTCCGGAAGGAGGCGTTCGGCGTAGAGGCCGAGCATCCGCGCTCCCCGGGCGTAGAGATCCTCGATCGACTCCCCGCGGGTCGAAACGACCGGAAGGCCGCCGGGGGCGTAGGCTTCCTCGAGACGCGAGCGCAGGACCTCGCAGGCGGCCTCCACGCGGGGAGCGCGGCCCTTGACGAGGTCCGCGTCGATCGCCAGAAGCGCGGCGTTGACGGCGCTTCCGAAGACGAGGGCGGAGCTTACGCGTTCCGGAGCCAGGCGGTCGAGATAACGAAAGCGGTACTGCAGGCCGCAGACGTCGGCGTACGTCGCCAGAGCCGTGTACGAATGGTAGCGCACGCCTTCGCCCGCATCCGGGAAAGCGAGATCGTCGGAGGGGTACATGAAGGATGTTCCTGGAAAGGCGCCCGCCCGGTCGTCTCGGGCGGGCATGAAACGAAATGCCGGCCCGGACGACTCGGGACGGGACGCCAAGAGGGGGAAAGGGACTTCAGGCGACTCGGTGTTCCGCCAGGGCCTTTCGCACGTGAAGCTCGACCCGGGCGAACTCGTCGGCCGTCAGGGTGTAGGGGTCTTTGTCCCCCAGACCGGGCAGAGACCGCACGAGATCCGCGTAGGCCTTCCAGTCGGCCACGAGGCCGGCGCGGCGCGCCTCGTTGAAGAGGGCGCCCACCGCCTGGGAGAGCGGCCGCGGAGGCCGGGACGAAGGACGCGCTTCGCGGGGCGAAGGCTCCGAAGCGGACGGGGCGTCTCCGGACGGCGGAAGGCCTCCGGAGAGCCGGCCCGAGAGAAGGTACTCCTCGATCGCCTTGACGGTCGGAGCGATCCGCTCGAGGGAAAGGCCTTTGGCGGAAAGCTCGATCGCCCGGTCGATCGAAACGGAGCGGGCGATCTGGACGCGTTCCTGGCGTTTGAGCTCGAGCTCTTCGGGAGAGATCCGTCGCGGGAAAGCCGCTCCCGGCGGGGAGCCTCCTCCGGGCCCAGCCGCGGGGGGCGTGCCGCCGGCGGGTTTCTCTCCGATCGAGACGACCTTCTTGACGAACTGCCCTTTGTCGGTCCGATCCACCAGGACCGTGACCGTCCGACCGAGCGCATCCTCCGAGAGGCGGTCTCCCTGGAACCACTTGGAGTAGGTCAGGGGGACGCCGCCCAGGAGAATCCCTTTCTCGGTCGCCCGGTCGAGAACGCCTTGGCGCTCTTCGAGAGGCATGGGCGAATCCTCGCACGCGCGCCTCCGCGTCCCCGGAGGCGCCTTCCACAAACAGCCTCCGGGACGGGAGGACGACACGCGCGGTGAAGGTCCGGCGCCGTTCAGGCGGCCGGAGGGACATCCGGATCCCACGGGCGGATCCGAAGGAGCGCGGCGATCTCGGATTCGGACCTTTCGAATCCTTCGCCGCGCAGAAGCACCAGACGGTTGGGCGAAAGCGCCGTCCGGCGGCTGTTGACGCGCCGGCGGGCCTGGCGCCAGGAGATCTTCGGGACGGGGGCGACTTCGTCCCCCGTCCGCAGACCGGTCGCTTCCGAAGCGCGCAGGACTCTCCAGCGGTGCTCGGAGACGACCTCGAAGCGCGCTTCGTGGGCGCCGTTGAAGAGACGGAACGTCCTTGGGGAATCCACGTCGATCCTCCTTGCTCCCGGGCGGGAGCGGCTGGAATGAAACTTCCGGCCGCTCTTCCCACCTCGGGAGGCGGCCGGTTCGAAGGAACCGAATCGCCCCCTCGAGGGGGGTCGGCGAGCAGGGAAGAAGTCGCGAGGCGGGACGTCGAGGCTACGCGGCCCCGAGGGGCGCGCGGCCGGCCTCGAGCGCTTCGGCGGCGAGGAACGCTTCCACGAGCTTGCGCTTGCGGTCGCGGATCCGCGCCTCTTCGGCGCCCAGGGCGGCCAGGGCCTCTTCGACGACGAGGCGCACCAGGCGGGGGACAAGGACGATCGCCTGCCCGGGGTGAAGGCGCACGCCGGCCTCCTCGAAGAGGTGCCGCACGTAGGCCTCTCCCACGGGAAGCGCCTGACCCCCGTGGCGCAGGGACAGAAACCCCTGAGGTTCGACGACGAGCACGAACGTGCCGGGGCCGAGGTCCTTCGAGTGCCGGAGCTGGAAAAGGCATGCGAGGGTCTGGCGCAGGCTCTGGATTGCGGCTTCCGCGATCCTGGAGTCCCGGCCCCCGGCGCGGGCCTCGGCGACCCGGCGCCGGGCTTCGAGGAGTTGCCCGGCGAGCTTCGAGACGATCCCTTCGACGGCCATAATCCTCCTTCCGCAAACGGGAAACGAAACCACGCAACGCGGGCCGCCGCCGCCCTCCGAACGGGAGGGGAGACGGAGCCCGATCGACACAAGCCGCGCCGTGTCCGAGACGCGGCCGAACGAGGGAAACGAAAACTTTCTTCTTTCTCGCGGCCCGATTTTCAGAGAGCGAAGGATTTCGAAGCGCGCCGCGTCAGGCGGCGCGCGAAGCTTTTCGGGCGCGGCCGGGCGCCCGGGGGATTCGGGAGCGCCGTTCGACCTCGAGGTGGGCTTCGAGGAAGACGTCGTCGTCTCCCGGAAGCTCGCCGGAGGGGTCGTCCTCGGGTTCGCGCTCGAGGTCGTGGGGGGAAAGTCGCGTGCCTTCCGGTCCCTCGGCGGCCGCCTCCGTCCAGGAGAAGGGTTCGGCCTTGCGGAGGATGTCTCCGGCGGCGAAGGCGTTCGAAAGGATCACGCGGCAGCGGGTGCGGCCGAGGGGACGGGCCACGACGAAGGTCCCGTCGGCGTCGAGGAGTTCGAAGGCGTCGTCAGGCGGCATGGCGCTTCTCCCGGGCGTTCTCGGGGATGCGGGGGAGCCGGAGGTGGAGCTTTTCGGCCATGGCGTGGATGCGGCGGCGCAGGGCGAGAATCTCCCCGACGAGCGCCTCTTTTTCGTCCATGAACTCCTGGAAGGTGACGCGGCCGCGGGCGGCGGCGCGGGGGCCGTCGCGGAGGCACTGGTGGAGGATCCGGGCGCCGCGCAGGAGCGACCGCACTTCCTCGAAGCGGCCGAGCGCGGGGTAGACGGTCGGCCGGTCCCAGTCGGAGAGGCCGGAGAGGAACTCCGCCGCGGGGCGGGGGAGGAGTCCCCGGTATTCGACGAGCGCGAAATCGGCGGCGGCCGGGGCGGGAGGCGCGTCCAGGGGGGTGGGCATCGAAGGATCTCCTTAAAAGAGGGATGCGGGGCTTGCAGGAACCCAGAGGCTCCCCGGCGGGGGATGCCGGCGGGGAGGCTCTCGATTCCACGCGGCGTGCGTGCACGTCAAAGGCGGCGGGAGCGCGTCCACGAGGGATCTTTGCGGAACCGTTCGAGCCCGCGGGCGAGCGCGTTGAGGAAGCGCACGAACTCCGGGGGGCGGTACGAGCGGGCCAGAAGCGCGATGAAGTTGAGGATCCGGGCCGCTTCGGCCAGGAGCTTGCCGGCGAATCGTTCGGGAAGAAGAAGTCCCTCATCGTCGTCGTGCGGCGTCTGCATATCCCCGAGTCCTTTCCGAAGCGCCGTTCCCGTGCGGACCGGGCAGGCAAGGGCGCCGCCGGAAGCCCGGGCCGGCCGATCGCGGCGACCCTGGATCCCCCGCCGGCGCCTGCGGGGCGCCCCCACCTTCCCCCGGGGGGGAGGGGGGAAGATGGGGGCGGGGTCGCCGCGATCCGTGGGAGAGGCGCTTTCCGGGACGTGGGGAAAGGCCACTTCGGATCGTCGCCTCATCCGAGGGGTCGGACGAAGCGGGTCAGGATGTCAAAGAGCAGAATCGGGCGGCTATGCCGGCGCGGTCGGTTGGGCGTCGGCGGGAGCCGGAATTTTCCGGGTGTACGGGCGGCGGCCGGAGGGATCGAGGGGGACACCGGCGATTTCGAAGAGCTGCAGGAGTGCCTCGCGGACCGCGTGGATCGAGTCGTGGAGCTTGCGGTAGGCCTCGTCCACCTGGGTGCCGGTGATTTCCTTGGCGCGGATGCGGGCGATCATTTTGGGGGGGCAGAGCTCGATCGCCCGGCGGGCCAGGGGCAGGGTGGCGGCCAGTTCGGCTTCCTCGTCGGTCTGGATGTGGAAGGCGCGGATGCGGGGCCAGTCGCGTTCGGGGACGTTCTCGAGCAGGCGACGGAGGCCGGGCGGGAGCTTGTCCCAGCGGTTCGAGGGCGCGTTTTCAGGCGGGTTCATCGGTGTGTCCTCCGATGTAAGGGAGCGTGGCCCGGGCGACGAGATAGGTACCGATTCGCAGGATCCGTTGGCCGACGGCGGGAGGGAGGGAGCTTGAGCAGGAGGTCCTCTCGAGGCCCGCCCGCGCCAGGCACAGGGAGACGAGGAGCGGCGGGACGGCCAGGAGGTGTCCTCCGTGGTAAAGGAGGCCCCGGCGGAGGGTGAAGGGCCGCTCCGGGGCGGGGGTTCTGGCGGGGGTCTTGCGTTTCGCCATTCCTTCGAGGTCTCCACCCTGCGTAGTTGGCCCGGCGCGGGACCTTTCAGGGAAAATGGCGGGAGATTCGTTTTTATGGCGCGTGCTCTTGGGCCCCTTCGAGCCGCAGGAGGAGCTTGGGCGGGGGGTTGGATTCGGGCCGTCAGTGGATTCCTGTCGCTCGGTCGGCTCTCAGAGCGCTCCCGGCCGCGAAGGGGGGCTCGTGGGGTGCGCCCCATTCTGAGCCTCATCGACACGGCGGAAATCAACGGGGTTAACGCCTTCCCGTACCTAGTGGAGCTCCTGTGCCACGCCAGACAGATGGCCGAGAACGCCGAGGCCTGGATGCCCTGGAAGTACCGTTAGGCGCTGACGGCGGCTTCATCGCCGTAGGGGCTCAAGACGTGCGCGGTGTCGCGAAGAATTCCGCGCGACGCACGCCTGCCGAAAGCTCACCGTCAGCGGGCTCGACAGTGTTTTCCCGCTTCCGGGCCGCGCCCGGTTTATTTCGGCAGGTCGGCTTACGTTGCTAAGGGCGGCCTCTTGCGGGCCGGCGCTCCGCTCGCCGACCCTTGACTCCGGTGGGCGCTCTCCTTGGCCTCGCCCGCTCGACGCAGGCGCCCCGTTACCCCTCGTTCCCATCATGCATGCTCCTTCCTTGGCCCTACTCTGTCCTGTCTTCTCCAGTGTCCAAGGAAATCGGGTGCACTATACTTCCGCCCAATCGCGGGCTACCTGGCGCACTTCTGCGGATCGACCTTGCAGGACTGCGCCGATCTGGCTATGAGATACCGAAGGTAAGACGCGTCAGCATGAACTTGGGAGTGCCGGGGGGTGGGTACGAATTACATTTCCCGTATTCCATCCCTCCAGAATTCATCGAGGTTATCCACCGATGAACCTTGAAGAGTGTCGTGCAACGATGGATGCATGCCGGCAAGCGGCGGATCGAGAGGCACAATTGTTGAAAGATTCACAGCGGGCCTTGGAGAGACTCGACGCTTTCTACGGCCAGCTCGATGAGAGCGAACGTCAGCTTGCCGACCAGGTTATTTCAGACTGGACATTATCCGAGGATCCCAAGGTTCGGTTCGATGCCCTGCATCTGATATCTGAATTCCAGATTGCCGACGCGCTACCAGCATTGCGAAAGCTCGCTGAGAGGCTGGCAGCAAGTGATGCGGTAAGTGCGCCCTACGAATTGCGAAAGGTGAATTGCATTATCGGGGGGCTCGAGGGATCTTCTTCCCCCAAGTAGTTCCTTATGCTTCTTCGGGCCTTCACCGCGAGATGAAAACGTGGGTGGGCCGTTTTCGCAGACGGATCCTCTGCGGTTCAACCGGCCGTTCGAGTCATATCTCTACGCCGGCAATGCGCCGCTGACGCGCACGGACCCGTGGGGCGATCGCTGGAAGGTGGCGCCGGGTCCGGCGGCCGCCGCCATGGTTTCGGATCTGGAAAAGTACACCGGTCGGCGC
>DATLZA010000201.1 GCA_035574235.1 Planctomycetota bacterium
GCGCCCGCCCCGCCCGCCCCCGTTCCGGAAGGAGCGCTCCTTATCTACGGGGACACCCTTCACCCCGGATGGCGAAACTTCTCCTGGGACATGAAGACCGATCTGGCCGCCTCCTCGCCGGTTTTCGAGGGCGCCCACTCCATCGCGGCCGCTCCGCAGAAGGTCTCCGCGGGCCTCTACCTCGGCCGTCCGGAGGGACTCGACGTTTCGCCTTACACGCATCTTTCCTTCCGGCTCTACAGCCGCGTCCCCGGCGCTCCTCTTCTTCTGACCCTCTATCAGAAGAAGCCCACCGGAAGGGCGATCGAGCTCCACAAGCTTCCGGACGGCCTCCCGGCGGACCGCTGGATCGCGTATACGTTTCCGCTCAAGGATCTCCTCGCCTCGTCGGAACCCGTCACGGGAATCGTCCTTCAGGCGTTTCACGTCTCTCCGGAGCCCTGGTTCTTCGTCGATCACGTTCTCTTCCTGCGCGAACCCGGCGTGGAGGCGGCCTCCCCCGTGTCCCCCGCCCTCGAAAGCTATCGAACCCGCCGCTCCGAGGCCGCCGCACGCGCCGCCGGACGCGACTACGCGGGCGCGGAGCGCATCCTCCGGGACGCCATGGCCGCTCTCCCCGAAGCCGCCCGCGCGGAGGCCCAGGCGGACCTGGCCGCCCTGCGAAGCGCCTCCGAATTCCTCGAAGAAGCGCTCCGTCGCGCCTCCCGCCTGAGCCGCGGAGAGAAAGCGGCCGTCGAATTCGTCGGCGCGGGAGGCATACGCCGGCGCCGTGAGGGAACCGTGCTCCACGCCGACGCCGTCCGTGTCTCCCTTCAGACCGCGGACGGCCGCGTGGACATCCCCTTGAGCGAGGCGACCACCGGCTGGCTGGTCGATCTCGCCGCCCAGCATCCGGGCGCCGGAATGTTCTGCGTGCTGGAAGGCGACGCCGAGCGCGCCCGAGCGTTCAAGGTCGCCGCTCCCGCGTGGCTCGCGGCCGCTCCGGCACCGGAAGAACGCGCGGCGCTCGACCTTTTCTGGACCGCCGAAGGGCTTTTCCCCCGGACGCGCCGCCGCGCCGAGGCGGTCGAAGCCTACCGGAAGCTCCTTTCGGAATACGGCGCCACGGCCTCCGCCGCGCGCCTGCACGCCTTCGTGTCCTGGCGCCTGGAGGAGGCGCGCGAAATCTTCTGGACGGCCGACGAGCTGACCGCCTCGGAAGGCTTCCTGGCCGTGAAGCCGCCCGGGCGCGACGATCCTGCATGGATCAGCGAGCGCTCGGGCGCCGACGGAGCCTTTCTTGAATTTTCTTTTCCGGCGTCTCCGGACGTCCCCGTCCGCGGCTGGATCCTGGCCGGGGCCTGTTGCCTGGAAACGCTCAACTTCTCGATCCAGGCGACGGAACTCAGCGGGCCGAAACCGGGCCGGCCGACGCAGAAGGTTTCCTTGGAACCGGGAGCCCCGGACGCCCTCGAAGTCCGTCTGCCGTCCACCTCGTTCCGACGCTACCATGCCTCCCACGGCGGAGGTGCGCGCGAGCCGGCGCGCTGGATCTGGGTTCCGCTGCCGCTCCCCAGATTCTCCGCCGCGGGCGTCAAGCTCGTTCGGGTTATCCCGGATCAGGCCGGCTTCGGCGCGGCCGCCGCCTTCGTCAGCTCCACGAGGTCCGCGCCGCCCAGGGACGGGGAAGTGACGGAGTGGGTCCGGTCCCGCCCGCCCTTCGAACCGGCCGTTCCCACAGGACGCCTTCTCCGGGAGACGTGGACGGGCATCCCCGGCGAGCGCCTGGAGGATCTGACGCAGCATCCTTCGTTCATCTTCAACCGCCCGTCGAGCGTCGACCGCCCGTCGGGAGCGTTTTCGGATGGAGACCGCGGCGAGAACTACGGAGCCCGCCTGCGCGGCTTTCTGCATCCCCCGGCCAGCGGTCCCTATGTCTTCTGGCTCCTGAGCGACGACGCCTCCGAGCTGTGGATCAGCACGGACGACAACGCGGCGCATAAGAAGAAAATCGCGTTTCTCCCCCATGCGGTCGGACGGGACGAATGGGAGAAACTTCCTTCCCAGAAGTCCGCGCCGGTCGTTCTCCGCGCGGGACAACGGTGCTACGTCGAGGCGATCTATAAACAGGGCCCCGGCGCGGGTTTCCTCGCCCTCGGATGGCAGCTTCCCGACGGCGCTCAGGAGCGGCCGATTCCCGCCGGCCGGCTTTCCGAATTCGGAACCATGCCGGGCCGCAAGGCGACCGCCTCCTTTTTCAAGGGCATCAACCTCGGCGGTCCTTCCCTTATGATCGACGGGCGCCTCTGGGAAGGCGGAGATGGGCCGACCCTCAGCGGCTCCCAGGGACGTTTCGAAAACCAGAACGTCCCGCTGCGTCCGCCCACGGACGAGACGCGGGCCCGCATGATCCGTTGCTCCGCTTTCGACCCTTCCGGCACGCGCGTGCGCGTGTCTTCCCTTCCGCCCGGGTCTTACGACGTCTTTCTCTATGTCTGGGAGGACAACGATCCGCAGGTCATCGATCTTTTCGTTCAGGGAAATCCGGTCCTTCGAGGTTATTCCACCGGCCCCGCGGGGACCTGGGCGCGATTGGGGCCCTGGAGAGCGGAAGTCCGGGACGGGTCCCTCGAGGTGTCCTGCACGGGCGGACACGGAAACTTCTCGGGCCTCGAGCTCTGGCGGATCGGCCCGTAGCGCGACCTTTCAGAATCCGCGGCGGTAGGATTCCTCCAGCTCCCGTTCGTACGCCTCGACCTGCCGCCGGACCTCCTCGCCATCCCATCCGAGTCGCGCCCCCATGCGCTGCGCCACGGCGTAGGCCACGGAGCGCCCCTGATCCGGAGCGTAGAGCGCCAGCCGCATCCGCCGGGCCAGAACGTCCGTCAGGGTGAGCGCCATCTCCCGCTCCAGCGCGTAGTCCACCTCGCCCCACACGTGGGGCAGTCCGTCCAGGAGCGGCGCGCGATCGACGATCCGGGAAGCCTCGGAACCGTAGAAGCGCGCCAGAGGATCCTGCGCCTCGGAGGCGAAAAGATTGATGTCCGCGGTACGGCAGGGGCGATCCGTAATCGCATCCACGACTTCCTTGGCCATCCTCCGATAGGTCGTGAGCTTCCCTCCCGTAACGGAAAGAAGCCCCGACGGGCTCTCGAAGATACGGTGCTCGCGCGGCACGCGCGAAGGGGAACTCGAGCCGTCGTCCAGGAGAAGCGGCCGCAGCCCCGCATACGTGCTTCGAATGTCTTCAGCCCCGAGACGGACCGAGGGCAAAAATGCGTTGACGCGCTCCAGGAGATACGCCATGTCCTCCGGCTCCGCCCGCGGCCGGTCCAGAGGACCCGTGTAATCGGTATCGGTGGTTCCCACGATCGCGGAATCTCCCCAGGGAATCAGAAACACCACGCGCCCCTCTTCGGGAGCGGGGAGGGTGACCGCGCCCGAAAGTCCCAGACGGCGCGCCGGTACGACGAGGTGCACGCCCTTGGACGGTCGCACGGCACGCGGCTCCGCGGGATCGTCGGCCGACCGAAGTTCGTCGCACCAGACCCCCGTGGCGTTCACCACGCGGGAAGCCGCGATGTCGAAATCGCGCGTTCGGACCCCCACGATCCGGCCGTTTTCCTTCAGGAAGCCCGTCGCTTCCACGTAATTGGCCAGAACCGCTCCGAGGTCCGACGCCTTCTTGGCCACATGGAGCACCAGGCGGCAATCGTCCGCCCGGGCGTCGTAATAGACGTACGCCCCGCGCAGCCCCTCCGAGCGGATCCCGGGGATCGCCTCGCGGGCCTGCCGGGCGTCGAGATGCCGGTGGATGAGCCCTTTCGGGAAGCCCGCCGCCGCGTCATAGATCCAGAGGCCGGAGGCCAGAGCGGCCCGGGCGGCCCGACTCCAGAAGGGAAGCACGAAGGGAAGATCCTCGACCAGGTGCGGCGCGAGCCTTTTGAGCAGGCTCTTCTCGCGCGATGCCTCCAGCGTCACCTTGAACTGAAGATTCCTCAAGTAGCGCAGTCCGCCGTGGATGAGCTTGGACGACCGGCTCGAGGTGCCGCCGGCGAAGTCGCCCCGCTCGATGAGCGCCGTGCGCAATCCGCGCGCGGCGGCGTCCAGCGCGATTCCGCAGCCCGTGATCCCGCCGCCCACGACGAGAAGATCAAACTTCTCCGTCCGAAGCCGGGCCAGGCTTGCCCGCCGGTCCATGAGGGCAGAATAACCCGCCGGCGGACCGCCGGAAAGCGTTCCCTTCCGGCCCGCGCCGGGTTATCCTAACCCGGCATCGTGAAACGTCCCTGGTGGATCGCGGCGCTCCTGGGCGCCTGTTCGCTCTACACGCCCGACGCGGGCGACTCGGCGGGATCCCTCCCGGACCCACGGGAGGCGGAAAATGTCCGCTTCGACTCGCTGGTGGATGCGTACCTGGCCGGCTATCGTGCGACCTATCCGGTGCGCGCCACGCGCCAGGGCGTCCACGACTTCGACGCGCGGTTCGGCGTTCTTTCCCGCGCCGCTTTCGATCTGCGCGCCGGGCATCTGCGGGGGTACCTCGAGCGGCTCCTCAGGGTGGATGCGGCGGCCCTCCGGGCCGAGCGGCGGCGCGACGCCCGGCTCCTGCGCCACCGCCTGGAGGCCGAAATCCTGGAGCTCGAGGGTCTGCGCCGCTGGCAGCGCGATCCGACGTTCTACACCGGCCTCCTGCGGGACGGACTCCTGCCTTTAGCCCTCGTCCCCACAGGCCCGCCGGAGCGGCGCCTGGCGCGGATCATCGACCGACTCGAGCAGGTCCGCGACGTCGTGTTCGCCGCGCGGGAGAACCTCGAGGGATTCCCCAGGATCCGCGCCGAGGCGGCGCTCGACGACTTGTCCGAGCTTCGGGATTTCGTCCGGGCCGGGCTTCCGGCGCTTTTTCCCCGGGAACTGGATCCCTCCGTGCGCCCGCGGTTCGAACGGGCGCAGAAAGGCGCCCTCCAGGCGTTCGACGAACTCGCCGACCGGGTCAGCACCGCGCTTTCGGAGGCCGGCCCCGGGAGCTTTGCGTGGGGAGAGGATCTTCTCCGCGCGCGGCTCCTCCATGAGGAGATGATCGAAGAGCCTCTCGACGACCTTCTCCGTGTTCTCGAGTCGGAAATTCCCCGGGCGCGGCAGGAGCGGCGCGACGCCGTGGAGAAATCCGACCGTGCGCCGGACCTCGCGCGGCGGGTTGAAGATCTTCGCCGGCGATCGGACGAGATCGTCCCCGTCCCGCCGGACGACCCGGGACTTGTGTCCGTGGAGCCTCCTTGGAACAGACCGATGGCTCCCCCGTTGGAGCTTTTCGCTCCAGGTCCCTTCGAGGGGGATCGCTTCCGGAGCACGCTTCTGGCGGCGCTTCCCGGAAGTCCCGGAGCGGCCGAGACCGTCTCGGTCCTGCATTTCCTGGCCCGTGAAACGTATCCCGGGCGCCACGTCTATTCGCTCTATCTGTCCGCCGGTCCCTCGAAGCTCCGCGCCGCGTTTCCCTCGCGCGCGCTGGCCGACGGCTGGGCCCACGAGGCGGCGCGTCACGCGGCCGGAGCTCCCGATCTGCTTGAGCTTTGCCGGGGCGTGGCGGCCCTCCGCATGCATGCGCGTGGGATGACGCTCGCGGAAGCGGCGGCGTTCCTGGCACGGGAAGCCGCGCTTCCTCCCGCCGTCGCCGAACGCGAAGCCCGCCGCGCGGCCCTCGACCCGGAGATCTTCCTCGGCATCTGGGCCTCCCTGCAGATCCGGTCTCTGCGGAACGACGTCGCCGCCCGTTCAGAACTTTCGGGTCGCGAGTTTCACCGCGTCCTGCTTTCCCAGGGGGGAGCGCCTCTGCCGCTCCTGCGGGAAATCCTTCTCGGCGGGGCGCCCCCGTAGGGGCCGCCGACTCCGCGGCTTGACCGACTCCGCGGCCGGGCTACAATGAGGGCCGCCGTTCGTCCTCTTATGAGAAGCGCGGCCGTCAGTGTCCTGGCTTCGCTGGCCGTCCATGCCGCCGCCCTCGCCGGCGTGGCGAGCCTGGGTCTCTGGTCCGGCCGCCTTCGCTCCGATCCGGCGGACGCCGGGGTTCGAATCGTTCCCGACGCAGGGGCGCCGGTCGAAATCGAGCTCCTTCCTCCACCGCGACCGGCGGAGGATCCCGTGCGGTTCGACTCTCCCCGGCCGACCGCGAGCCTGGAACCCGATCCGCCGACCTTCGAGCCCTTCGTGGAGGCGCCGGCGCCGGAAGCCGCCGAGGAACGGGATCGCTTCCGGCCCATGCCCGCGCCCCCCGTCTTCGATCGGCCTCCGCGTCCGACGCTCACCCGCGTCGTCGCCGCCGCGGCCGTGGAGGCGCCGCCGGCCGAGATCCACAATCCGCCCCCCGAGTACCCGGCGCTGGCGGTGCGCCGCCGCTGGGAGGGATCCGTGGTCGTCGGGTTCGAGGTGCGGCCGGACGGTACCTGCGCCGACGTCGCGATCGTGCAGAGCTCCGGGCACGCGGTGCTCGACGAAGCGGCGGTGCGGGCGGTTCGGGAGTGGCGATTCAAGCCCGCGGTCCGCGACGGCATTCCGGTCGCCGCACGGCAGACGATCCGCTTCACGTTCCGTCTGGAGAAGTAATCCATGGGACGCCGCCTGACCCACGTGGGTCCCGACGGAGCCGCGCGCATGGTGGACGTGGCGGGCAAGGAGCCCACGCACCGCGTCGCCGTCGCCGAGGCGCGGGTTCGGATGAAGCCCGCCACGCTCCGGACGATCCGTCGCGGCGGGGCCGCCAAGGGGAACGTTCTCGAAATCGCGCGGATCGCGGGCATTCAGGCGGCCAAGCAGACGTCCGCGCTCATTCCCCTGTGTCATCCCCTGGCGCTGACGCGCGTGGCCGTGGATCTGACGCCGGAGCCGCCGGGCGGGTTGCGCATCGAAGCCCGGGCGGAGGCCCTGGACCGGACGGGCGTGGAGATGGAGGCCCTGACGGCGGCCGCCGTGGCGGGGCTGACCGTTTACGATATGTGCAAGGCCATTGACAGGGAGATGGAAATCGGTACAATCCGCCTCCTCGAAAAATCCGGGGGCAAGAGCGGACCCTTCATGAGAGCCGAGAGGCGAAAGCGGAAGCGGTAGCTCGGGCGGCCGTGCGCCGCCGAAGGTCTCCGTCCGTCGTTTCTTCACCCGGCCCCCTGAGAGGATGAAACCATGAGCCAGAGCTATCGCGTCGCCATTGTGGGCGCCACGGGCGCCGTGGGTCTCAAGTTCATCGAGTGCATCGAGCGCCGCCGGTTTCCGGCGGGAGAGGTCGTCCTGTACGCCTCGCCGAAGTCGGAAGGGAAGGTCCTTCACGTCAACGGCAAGCCGTGCCGGATCGTGGGCCTTTCCCGCGACCGCGTGGAGCGGTTCGATTTCGCCTTCTTCAGCGCCGGCGCCGGGGTGTCCAAGGAATACGCGCCGCTTTTCGCCCAGAAGGGCGCGGTCGTGATCGACAACTCCAGCGCCTGGCGGATGGACCCGCAGACGCCGCTCGTCGTGCCGGAGGTGAATCCTCAGGACATCGCCCGCCACAAGGGCATCATCGCCAACCCCAACTGTTCGACGATTCAGATGGTCGTGGCGCTCAAGCCGCTGCACGACGCCGCGCGCGTGCGGCGCGTGGTGGTCTCCACGTACCAGGCCGTCAGCGGCGCCGGCGGCCGCGCCCTGGAGGAGTTCGACGCGGAGGTTCTGGCGCACGTCCACAAGACGGCGCCTCCCAAGCGCACCGTCTTCCCGCGGCCTATCGCCTTCAATGCCATCGCGCAGATTCCCCAGAAAGACGCGTTCCTGCCGACCGGCTACACGGTTGAGGAAACCAAGATGATCGAGGAAACCAAGAAGATCATGGGAGATTCCTCGATCCGGGTGGCGGCCACCTGCGTGCGGATCCCCGTCCGCAACGGCCACAGCGAGTCGATCAACGTGGAGACGGATCGGAAACTGACGGCGGCGGAGGCGGTGGCGCTGCTCCGGAAGGCCCCCGGCGTGCGGGTCTACGAGCGTCCGGAAGATTTTCCGACGCCCGCCGAAATCAGCGGGACGGACGAGACCCACGTGGGCCGGATCCGGGAGGACTGGACGGTGCCCCACGGCCTGCACCTGTGGGTGGTGGCCGACAATATCCTGAAGGGCGCGGCGCTCAACGCCGTGCAGATCGCGGAAGCCATCATCCGGAAGTAGCGGGAGGATGTCCCGGAAGCGCAACATCCGCATCGTCGTCGAGTACGACGGCACGCGCTATTTCGGCTGGCAGCTCCAGAAGGACCGTCCGACCGTACAGGGGGAGCTTCAACGGGCGGTTCAGGAGATCGCCGGCCGCCGCACCCTCGTCGTGGGCGCCGGCCGGACGGACGCGGGCGTGCACGCCGAAGCGCAGGTCGCCAACTTCCACACGACGAGTCCGATCCCGGCCGGCAAGTGGCCGGAGGCCCTCAACGCGCACCTTCCGGAGGACGTGGCGGTCCTTTCCGCCGCGGAGGCGCCGCTGGACTTCCACGCGCAGTTCGCGGCGACCTCGAAGGTGTACCGCTACCGGGTCCTCAACCGGCCGGTGCGGAGCGCCCTGGAACGCTTCCGGACGCACCTCGTGAAGGCGCCCCTGGACGTGGCCCGCCTTCAGGAGGCGGCGCGCCGCCTGGAGGGCACCCATGACTTCCGGTCGTTCGGCAGCGAGATGTCCCGCAAGGGGGACACGGTCCGGACGATCTTCTCGTTTTCGGTGGCGCGACACGGAGACTTCGTGGACTTCGTGGTTCACGGGGACGGGTTCCTGTACAACCAGGTGCGTTCGATGGTGGGCACCCTCCTGGCCGTGGGGCTCGGGAGGCGCCCGCCGGAATGGGTGACCGAGGTGCTCCAGGCCCGGGACCGCTCGCGGGCGGGCGCGAACGTCCCCGCCAAGGGGCTCACGCTGGTCGAGGTGCGTTACGACGGGGCTCCACGGAAGCGGCCGGCGGCGGGAAAAGCCGGGGCTACCCGACCGGGCGCCGGGACGGCTTGACTTCGGGCTCCCCGAGACTCGGCCAGATCGTCTCGCGGTAGGTGCGGATGGCCTTCCGGATGACGCGCGCCGCCTCGGCGCTTCCGCGCAAGGGGCCCACGCGGGCGCGGCGGCCCTCGAGCGACTTGTAGTCCTTGAGAAACTGCTGGATCTCCCGCAGCCGGTGGGGGGGAAGCTCCCGAATGTCGTCGTAATGGCTGAACTCGGGATCGTCCACCGCCACGGCGATGATCTTATCGTCGCGTCCTTCCTCGTCGGTCATGGTGATCACGCCGATGGGTCGGCCGCGCATGATGGTCAGAGGCACCACCGGTTCCTGGCACAAAATGAGGACATCCAGCGGATCTCCGTCTTCGCAGTACGTTCGGGGAAGGAAGCCGTAGTTGGCGGGGTAGTGGACGGCGCTGTAGAGCACGCGATCCAGGCGCAGAAGCCCCGTGGCCTTGTCGAGTTCGTACTTGTTCTTGCTGCCGCGGGGGACCTCGACGACGCAGTGAAACAGACGTTCCGGGTCCTCGCCGACGGCCACGTCGTGCCAGGGATTCATCGAGGCCGGGAAGTATAGCACGCCGGGACGGGAAGGGAAACCGATCCCGGCCGGCTCCTTGAACGCCCTCCGAACGGTGTGCTATAGTTGTGGACGAAATGGCGGTCGCGCTCATCTCGGACATCCACTCCAACCAGGAAGCGCTCGTCCGGGTCCTCGACGATATCCGTTCCCAGGGCATCAACGAGATCTACTGCCTGGGCGATCTGGTCGGCTACGGTCCGGACCCGGTTTTCGTCGTCGAACGGGCCATGGAGTGGCCGGTGGTGCTCATGGGCAATCACGACGAGGCGGTTCTGAAGGAGGCCTACGGGTTCAACCCGGTGGCCAAGGCCGCGGTGGCCTGGACGCGGGACCAGCTTCGGCCGGGACTCCTGTCGGGCCGGGGCAAGAAGGAGCGCTGGAAATTCCTCCAGAATCTCAAGTTGACGCACGAAGTGAACGGGGCGCTTCTCGTGCACGGATCTCCGCGGGATCCCACGATGGAGTATGTTCTGCGGTCCGATTGTTCCGACCTGGCCGGCGGGGTCCCCGAGAAGATTCGCGACATTTTCTCGCGCTTCGCGCGCCTGTGCTTCGCCGGCCACACGCACGATCCCGGCGTCATCACGGAGGACAGCCGCTTCATCTCCCCCAAGGAGTGCGATCACGTGTTCACGTTCGAGAGCGGGAAGAAGTATTTCGTCAACATCGGATCCGTCGGGCAGCCCCGGGACGGAGACACGCGGGCCTGTTACGCCGTCTGGGACGGCGACACGGTGCGCTGGCGCCGCGTGGAGTACGATTACCGGGCGACCATGCAGAAAATCTTCGGCACCCCGCAGCTCGATCCCCGCGCGGGGGAGCGCCTGGCCCAGGGGCGTTGACCGGCCTTCGCCCTTCGGGGAGCGGGCTTCGGCGGGCGGACGGAAAGGAGGTCGGGAATGAAGGTCACCGTCACGGCACGCCACGCGGACTTCACCGACACCATCAAGGGATATGCCTACGAGAAGGCGCGGCGCCTGGAGCGCTACTTCGATCCGTTGCGGAAGCTCGAGGTGATCCTGGACGCGGACTCGGACGGGCGGTACTCCGCGGAGATGATCGCCTCCGCCGTCCGCGGCCACGTCCTGGTCTGCCACAGCACGCAGGCGAGCGCCACGGCGGCGATCGACGCGGTCGTGGACAAGATGGAGCGACAGCTCACCCGGTTCAAGGAAAAGCTCCGGGACAAGCACGCCAAGGAGGTTTCCAAGGAGGCGCGCGCCCGGCGAAGCCCGCCCGAGCGGGTGGCCGGCGACGCGGTGGGGGACTTGTGGTGGTAGAGCGCCTCAAACTTGACCGCTCGGGAGCGTTCCTTATAAAATTGCGGCATAGAGCGAGGGCAGCGTGAAGCTCACCGACTTTATTTCCCGGAAAGCGATCGTTCCCGTCTTGAAATCCAAGGACAAGCGCGGCGTCATCCAGGAACTCGTCCAGGCGGCCCGGAAGGCCTGCGAGGGGGAAAAGTTCTCCGCCGCCGACATCGTCGAGGCGATCGTGCAGCGCGAGAAGATCGGCTCGACGGGCGTGGGCGGAGGCGTGGGCGTGCCTCACGCCAAGCTCGACGCCGTCAAGAACGTCATCGGCGCCTTCGGGCGCGCGCCTCAGGGAGTGGACTTTAACGCGGTCGACGGGGAGCCCGTCTACCTCATCTTCCTCATCCTGGCTCCCCCGTCGCGCAGCGAGGCGTACCTTCAGGCGCTGCAGAAGGTGATGGCGGCGATCAAGCGCCCGAACTTCGTGAAGTTCCTCAAGGGCGCCAAGACCGCGCGCGAGATCGAGGAGATCTTCCGGGAGGTCGAAGAGGTCGCGCCCGTCTAAGGTCGCGCCGGGCGATGATCGCCGAACGCCGCGTCACCATTCTCAACACGCTCGGCCTCCACGTGCGTCCGTCGGCCGAGTTCGCCGGGGCCGCCGCCCGGTTCAAAAGCAAGGTCACCGTCCTCAAGGACGGCCACGCCGTCGACGCCAAGTCGTCCATCGACCTTCTGACCTTGGCGGCGGTGGCGGGAACGCAGCTGACGCTCCGCGCGGAAGGGGAGGATGCGCAGGAGGCGGTGGATACCCTGGCGGCGCTCATCGAGAGCCGCTTCGGGGAAGAGTAGGGGGCGCTCGCGGCCCGCGAACCCCCGAGGGGAGGACCCCGCAGGAAGGGCTTGATTCCCGGGCTCCTCTCAGGTCCCATAACCACGGAATGGAAATCCGTCGCATGGAGATCCGGCGCGGGATCGGCGTTTCGGCCGGCTACGCGATCGGGGACGCCTTCGTCTTCGACCGCGAGGAATACCGCATTTCCCGTCGCGCCATCAAGCCCGGCGAAGAGGACGCCGAGATCGAGCGCTTCCGCAAGGCCGTCGAAAGCGCCGTCCAGGAAATCCGCTCCCAGATCGAAGCCATGCCGCGCAAGGTCCGCGAGGCGGCCGGGAAGATCATGGAGGCGCAGATCGGCTGGCTTCAGGACAAGAGTCTCCACGACGAGATCGTGGAGGAGATCCGCCGGCAGCGCCGCGCCGCCGAGTACGCCGCCTCCCAGGTCATCCGGCGCAAGATCAAGGCCATCGAGGACTCCAACGCCGCCTTCTTCCGCCGCCTGGCGGCCGATTTCGGAGAGCTCGAGAAGTCGCTCCTGCAGCACCTTCTGGGCTCCCGGCGCGAAGACATCTCGCACCTCACCGGCCAGGTCGTGATCGTCGCCCACGACCTGTCGCCGGGCCAGGCCCTCCGCCTCGACCGCACGAAGGTCATCGGCATTCTCACGGAGGCCGGCGGTCCCACCTCCCACACGGCCATCGTCGCCAAGTCCCTGGGCATCCCGGCCGTCGTGGGCGTCGAGGGCGTCACCAACGACATCTCGGGAGGCGACACCGTCGTCCTCGACGGAGCCACCGGCACGGTCATCATCAATCCGGACGAGGCCACCCTCAAGCGCTACCAGGCGATGGAACGCAACTACGTCCTCCTGGAGCGCCGCCGCGCCAAGGAACTCCAGAATCTCCCGGCCGTCACCCGGGACGGGACGCGGGTGGAGATCTTCGCCAACATCGAGTCGCCCGAGGAGATTCCCGAAGCTCTCGAGCACGGAGCCGAGGGAATCGGCCTCTACCGGACGGAGTTCCTCTACCTCGAGCACCGCTACCAGCCGAGCGAGAAGGAACACCTCGAGGCCTATACCCGCGCCGTGACGCTGCTCGGAAAGCGCCGCCTCATCATCCGCACCGTGGACCTCGGCGCCGACAAGATGCCCCTGGACGGCCACCCGCGGGAGGCCAACCCCTTCCTGGGCACGCGCGCGATCCGCCTGTGCTTCGAGCGGCCGGATATTTTCCGGACCCAGCTCCGGGCGATCCTCAAAGTGGCCTCCCTCGGGAACGTCGGCATGATGGTGCCCATGATCTCGTCGCTCTCCGAGGTGCTCCTCGTCAAGGAGGCGCTCGAGGACGTCCGCGCCGAGCTCCGCCGGGAGGAGGAGCCCGCCGGCGACGGCATGGCCTTCGGCATCATGATCGAGGTCCCGTCCGCGGCTCTCATCGCCGACATGCTCGCGCCTCACGTGGACTTCTTCAGCGTCGGAACCAACGATCTCATTTCGTACGCCGTGGCCGTGGACCGCTCCAACGAGCGGGTCGCCGCCCTCTATCAGCCCGCGCACCCGGCGATTCTGCGGCTGCTCCGGCAGATCATCGAGGCCGGCGTCCGCCACGGCCGCTCGGTCTCGGTCTGCGGGGAAATGTCGAGCGACCTCACCTACACGCTCCCCCTGCTCGGAATGGGTTTGCGCAATTTCAGCGTGGCCCATCCCGTCATCCCCGACCTCAAGAAGCTCATCCGCTCCGTCTCGATCGAGGAGGCCCGCGCCGTGGCGGAAAAGGCCTTCTCCTTCAACGACGCCCAGCGCACCGTCGAATTCCTCAAGGGCGAGGCCCGCAAGTTCCTCCCGGACCTGCCCTGACGGGCCGCGCCGATCCCGCTTGACCCCGAGGCGCAAACAGGGCGTACTGAAGGGACGATGGAACCCTGGCGCCGAAACGCGGGCGACACCTCGATGGGGGCGGGCGCGGCGGACTTTCCCAAGACGTCTTGGTCCCTCGTGGCCCGCGCCGCCGACGCCTCCGACCCCGCCCGCCGCTCCGCCCTCGAGGACCTCTGCCGCGATTACTGGCGCCCCATCTACCGCCATTTTCGCGTGGCGTGGTCCCGATCCAACGAGGAGGCCAAGGACCTGACCCAGGCGTTCTTCCTCTGGCTCCTCGAAGGGGAAACCCTCCGCCGCTACGCGCCCGAAAAGGGAAGCTTCCGCGCCTTCCTCAAGGCGCTCCTGCGCCACTTCGTTCAGAATCACGATCAGGCCATGAGCCGGCTCAAACGCGGCGGCGGCGCCCGCCCGATTCCGCTCGACCCCGAGATCGCCGGCGACCTCGCCGACCCCCGATCCGACGGCCCCGGCGACGCCTTCGACGCGGAATGGCGGCGCACCGTCTTCGCGCGCGCCCTCGACCGCGTCCGGGCCCGCTTCGCCCAGGCTCCTCTCAAGCTTCAGATCTACGAAGCGTACGATCTGGCGCCGGCGTCCCGGCGGCCGACCTACCCGGCTCTGGCGGAACGGTTCCGCCTGGCGGAAAGCGATGTCCGCAACTTCCTCTTCGCCGTGCGGCAGGCGCTCCGCTCCGAAGTGCGCGCCGAACTGGCGCGGACCGCATCGGATTCCGCGGAACTCGAGGAGGAGTGGAATGCCTTCCTCGGATCGTGACGGACCTCTGGACTCCGCCCTGGAAGGCCTCCGGGAACATGAGCGACGGCTCTCTCAGATGCCCCGCTACGAGATCCTGGAACCCCTCGGGGAGGGAGCCACGTCCGTCGTCTACCGGGCCTGGGACCGCGAACTTCAGCGCGCCGTCGCCCTCAAGATGCTCCGCTCGGGACTCGACCCGTCCCTCCGCGAGCGCTTCCGCCGCGAGGCGCAGGCCCTGGCGGGGGTCGTGCATCCCAACGTCCTGGCCGTTCACGACGCCGGAGAGCGCGACGGCGTTCCCTACCTCGTCCTCGAACTCGTCCAGGGCCGGCCCCTGGATCTCCGCGACCCCGCGCAGAATGTCCGGGCGCGCGTGGCCCTCCTCGAGCGGGCCGCGCGCGGCGTGGCGGCGGCCCACGAAAAGGGCATCGTCCACCGGGACCTCAAGCCGGAAAACCTCCTCGTCACCGACTCGGGAGACGTCAAGGTGGCCGATTTCGGCCTGGCGCTCGCGGCGGATGCCGCGGATCGCCTCACGCAGCCGGGCGCGCGGGTCGGCACGCCGCTTTACATGGCGCCCGAACAGGTCGATCCCGCCGCGCGCGCGATCACGCCGAGAACCGATGTGTACGCCCTGGGGGCGATCCTGTACGAAGCGCTCACCGGGCGGCCGCCCCATCAGGCGGAAACCCTGACTCAGCTCTTCAAGCGAATCCTCGAAGGGAATCCCCCGCGGGACCCGGCCATTCCGCCGGAGCTCGAAAAGGTCGTCTTCAAGGCCCTCCGCCGCGATCCGGCGGACCGCTACGCCACCGCCGGCGAATTCGCGGACGACCTTCGGCGCTTCCTGGACGGAGAGGCGGTGCGCGCCCATGTCCCATGGCGGCCGGGCCGGCGGCTCGCGCGGGCCGTCCGCAGCCCTCTGACCTGGGTGATCGCCCTGGCGCTCGCGGCCGGAGGCGCGGGCCTCGACCGCGCGCGCCGCCTCGAGGAGGCCCGCGCCAAGGCCCTCCAGGCCCTCCGCGAGCGCGCCCGGCTGGCCCTGGACGCCGCGCTCGCCCTCCGCCGGGCCGGATC
>DATLZA010000202.1 GCA_035574235.1 Planctomycetota bacterium
CGCCCGGCGCGCGCCGAGGAGCCGCCGCGCCCCCGCACCACCGGCTCCATCCCCCGCGTGGCCGTCCGCCCCGCCTCCGTCAAGGCTCCGTCCGCGCGGCCCGGCCGGCGCCTCCGGATCGCCGCGGCCGCCCTGGCCGCCGCGGCCCTCCTGGGACTGGCCTGGCTCGTCCGTCCGTCCTCCGCGCCCCCGGCTCCGCCCGCGGCGGCCTTCCTCCTGGCCGTGTCGCCGGACGTCCTGCTCGAGCGCGACGGCGCCCCCTCACCGGCGCGCGTGGACCAGGAAATCCGCCCCGGCGACCTCCTCCGGCTCCCCGATGAGAGCTCCGCCAAGATCGGCTTCGCCGACGATACGACCCGCGCCGACCTGCACGGGCCCGCCCAGGCGCGCCTCCTCGGGGGCGGCCCGCGAAAGGCCCTGGAGCTTCTGGGCGGCGAGGCCGACCTCGTCGCCCCCGCTCAGGCGGGAGGCGAACCCGTCCGCCTCCGGACGCCTCAGGCCGAGGTCGAAATCGCCGACGCCGCGGCGCGCGTCCTCTGCGGGACCGACTTCGCCCGCCTCGAGGTGCGCCGGGGACAGGCGCTCCTGCGCCGCCGGTCCGACGGACGCTCGGTGCGCGTGGAGGCCGGCCAGTACGCCGTGGCCGGCCGGGACGTGGAACTGGCGGCCCGCCCGCTCGGCCCTTCCCGGCCGGACGCCCAGGGCCCGCTCGTCGTCGCCTACCTCCGCCAGACCCAGGGCGAGGTCTTTCTCTTCACGCAGTCCCCGCAGGATCGCGTGCCCGCCCGGCCGGGAATGCACGTCTTCGAAAACCAGGGCCTTCTGACCGAAGGAAGCCGCAGCCGGGCCGCCCTCGAGTATCCGGACACGACCCGCCTGGAGATCGGCCCCGGGACGGTGGTCCGGCACCTGGCCGATCCCAAGGACCGCGCCCGCAAACACGTCCGGCTGGAGGCCGGCCACGTGGAGGCGGACGTCGTCAAGCAGCCCGCCGGGCGCCCCATGCTTCTGTCGACCGCCGAGGCGGAGGTGAGCGTGCTGGGGACGCGGTTCACGCTCCTGGCCGAGGGCGGCGCCACGCGCGTCCAGGTGGAAGAAGGCGCCGTCGAGTTCCGCCGCGTCAAGGACGGCGGTTCGATCGTCGTGCGCTCGGGCTTCTACGCCGTGGCCGCTCCCGGCCGGCCGCTCGAGGCCGTGCCCGTTCCCGGCGGCGTCCGGTCGCTGGAACTCGACCTGGCCTCGGGACGGCCCGAGGGCGAGGGGGAGTGGAGCGTCCTCGGGCGCGCCGTCCGCCAGGCCCGCGTCCTCCGCTACGCCGATTCGGATCCGCGCCCGGCGCTCTCCGCGTTCCTCGTTCCCGCTTCCACCGAGGAGAGCGTCCTCCTCGAAGCGACCGTTCAGGTGGACCAGGTGACCCCCGACGGAGCGCCCGACCTTTCGGCCTGGGGCTTCGGCCTGGTGGCCGATTTCGGCCGGGAGCGTCTGGCGCTGCGCACCCTCCAGGCGGACGAGGAGGGGTCCGTCTTCGAGTTCGCCGGCGTGGCGGCGATCCCCTTCGAGCACGGCCGGGAGGGCACCTACCGCCTGAAGCTGCGCATCGATCGGCGCCCCGGACAGCCGGCGATTCTGCGCGGCAAGATCTGGCAGGGCGACCGAGAGCCCGACGGCTGGATGATCGAGAACGAACGCGTTCTGGAAGGCCCCCTCGTCCGGGCCGGCCTGCAGACCCTCCGGTCCGCCTGCACGTTTTCCTCGTTCAAGGTGAAGGTCTTCAAAGACGAGCCGCGGTAGGGAGATCCCTCATGCCCGAAGCGTCCCGCGTCCCCTCCGCTCCCCCCCAGCCCTCCGCGCCCGCCGAGGACGTGCGCCGCGCCGAGCGACTCGTCGAGGCCTGCCGCCGCGTCGCGCGGGAAGTCGCCAAGGTCATCGTGGGCCAGGAAGAGGTGATCGAGCAGCTCCTCGTGGCCATCCTCGCCCGCGGACACTGCCTCCTCGAAGGCGTGCCGGGCCTGGCCAAGACGCTCATGATCCGCACCCTGGCCCGCGCGATGAGCCTCTCCTTCCGGCGCATCCAGTTCACCCCCGACCTCATGCCGGCCGACATCACCGGTACCGACCTCATTCAGGAGGATCCCGCCACCGGCCGCCGCACCCTCGTCTTCCAGAAGGGCCCCGTCTTCGCCCAGATGATCCTGGCCGACGAAATCAACCGCACGCCTCCGAAGACCCAGGCGGCGCTCCTGGAAGCGATGCAGGAGCACTCCGTGACCGTGGGCGGGAAAACCTATCCGCTCGAGGAGCCCTTCTTCGTCCTGGCGACTCAGAATCCCATCGAGCAGGAGGGCACCTACCCCCTGCCCGAAGCCCAGAAGGACCGCTTCATGTTCCACGTCGCGGTCGATTACCCCCGCCGCGACGAGGAGCGCGAAATCGTTCAGCGCACGACGGGGGCGCTGGACGCCGGCGTCGAGCCGGTTCTGTCCGGCCCGGAGATCCGGGACGGGCAGGACGTCGTGCGCAAGGTTCTCGTCCCGGACCACGTCCTGGAGTTCGTCCTGGACGTCGTGCGCCGGACGCGGCCCAGGGATCCCGACGCCTTCCCGTTCGTCAAGGAGCTCGTCGAGTGGGGCGCCGGGCCGCGCGCGGGACAGCAGTGGGTGCTGGGCGCCAAGGTGCGCGCGCTCCTGCGCGGCCGGTTCCATGTGACCCTCGACGACGTGGAGGCCCTGGCCTACCCGGTCCTGCGCCATCGGATCGTGCCGACCTTCAACGCGGAGGCCGAGGGAATTTCCGTGGACGAGGTCGTCCGCCGGATTCTCGAAGCGGTTCCGCGGGGCGAGGCCCGGAACGTCTTCTGACGGGCGGCGCGCTGCCGCCGCCCCCTCGGTGATGAGCGATGGCGAGCCTGACGCGTCTGCTGACCCCGAGCGACCTCGAGAAGATCGCCAACCTCCAGGTTCTGGCGCGCCTCGTCGTCGAGGGATTCTGCACGGGACTCCACCGCTCGCCGCACAAGGGCTTCTCCGTCGAATTCAAGCAGCACCGGCCCTACGTGCACGGGGACGAAATCCGCCATCTCGACTGGAAAGTCTTCGGCCGCAGCGACCGCTTCTACATCCGCGAATACGAGGAGGAGACGAACCTCCGGGCCACGCTCCTTCTGGACGCCTCGGGCTCCATGGGCTACGGCGGGCCGGAAGGTTCCAAGCTCCTCTACGCGACCCGCCTGGCCGCCTGTCTGGCCTATCTTATGCTTCAGCAGCAGGACAGCGTGGGCCTGGTCACCTTCGACACGCGGGTGCGGACCTACCTGCCGCCCCGCGCCCGGACGGGCCACCTGCGGCTCCTGGCCGAGGAACTCCAGGCCGTGCGTCCCGGCGGCGAAACGGAGCTTGCCCGCGTCTTTCACGACCTCGTTCCCCGCCTGCACCGCCGCGGGCTGCTCGTCGTCCTTTCCGACTGCTTCGGCGACGCCCAGGGGCTGCTTTCCGCTCTGGCCCACCTGCGCCACGCCCGCCACGAGATCCTGATCTTCCAGATCTTCCACCGCGACGAACTGGAATTCCCCTTCCGGCAGTGGACCCGCTTCGACTGCCTCGAGGTGGACGGCAAGCGGCATCTCGTCGATCCCAACCACCTTCGGGAAGCGTACCGGGCGAACCTCGAACGCTGGCGCGCGGAGCTGCGGCAAGGGTGCCATCGGCACCGGATCGATCTGGTGCCTCTCGTGACCGACCAGCCCTACGCGGACGCCCTGGCCGAGTACCTGACGCTGCGGATGAGGCGGGCATGACGTTCCTGAACGGCATTCTCCTGGCGGGCGCGGCGGCGCTGGTCGTTCCGGTCCTCATCCATCTCTTCCACCGGAGCCGCTTCACGGTCGTCCCCTGGGGGGCGATGCACCTGCTCGAATCCGTGCTGCGGCGCAACGCGCGCCGCGTGCGCCTGGAGCAGATCCTTCTGCTCCTCGTGCGCGCGTCGATCCCCGCGCTGCTGGCCTTGTGCATGGCCCGGCCGGTGCTCACGGGACTGGCGCCCCTTCTGGGGGAAGCCCGCAGCTCCGTGGTCCTGCTTCTCGACGACAGTTATTCGATGGAAGCCTCCCCCGCGGGGGGCCGCTCCGCCTTTCAGGAGGCTCAGGAGATCGCCGCCGAAATCCTCCAGCGCCTGCCTCCCGGCTCCGAGGCCGGCGCCGTGCTCATGGCCGGAGGAGCCCGCCCGCTCTTCGAGGAGCTGACCACGGATCTGGACCGCCTGCGCGGGGAAGTGGCGCGCCTGCGCGGCGGCTTCGGCGCCGCGGACGTCCCCGCGGCGCTGGCCGCCGCC
>DATLZA010000203.1 GCA_035574235.1 Planctomycetota bacterium
CCCCGCCGAGAAGCCCCGCGAGGAGGCCCCCCGCAAGCCGTCCGGCCGGCGCGCCCCCCCGCCGGCCGCCCCCGCCGCCGCCGCGCCCCGCAAGGGCGGCCCCTCCCGCCCGCGGACGACGTAAGGCGTCCTCCCGCGCCCCGATTTTCGACGCGCTCCTCCCCTTTCCGCTCCGGGCCGCGTATAATAGTTCGACGTCCGAATATTTCGGAGACCGAATCATGCCGGGCCGCGTGGAGGAAGTAGACCTCCTGTTCCAGTCCGTCCTGGCCCGCTTTTTCGCGATCCCGGCGCGCCGGCCCGCCTCCGGGGCGGTCACCTTCGGACAGATGCGGGTCCTCTGGATCCTCGAGCTCGAGGGCCCCACGCCTCTCGGGGGCGTGGCCCGCAGGCTCGGCATCTCCGATCCGGCCGCCACCGAACTGGCCGACCGGCTGGCGCGCGCGGGTTACCTCCGGCGGCGCCCCGCGCGCGAGGACCGCCGCCGCGTGCTCCTCGAACTGCGCCCGAAAGGACGCCGCATGCTGGCCGACTACGCCCGCCGGCGGCGCGAACGCTTCGAGCGCCTCCGGCGCGTCCTGGCGCCGGCGGACATGGACCGGCTGGCCGGCGCCCTCAAGACCGTGCGGGAGATCCTCGAGAAATGGAACGGAAAGGAAGCCTGACCGCCGCGCTCGCCCTGGCCGCGCTCGGCGCCGGCTGCGCCGGAACCGCCGCCCGCGACCGCGCCCTCTACGAACGCGTCCTCTTCGAGGACGCCCCGGCGGGCGCCTCCCGCGAGGAGGCCCTCCGC
Organism: Planctomycetota bacterium; assembly: GCA_035574235.1. Taxonomy (NCBI): domain Bacteria; kingdom Pseudomonadati; phylum Planctomycetota; species Planctomycetota bacterium. The sequence goes on from DATLZA010000203.1 coordinate 794, forward strand.
GCCCACCGGGAACTCTCCTCCCGCGACGCCCTCTCCCTCGAGGACCTCTACCGCATGGCCCTCCATCGCAGCGAAACCCTCGCCCTCGCCGGCGAGGAGCTCGTCCGGATCCGCACCCGCTACGAACAGGTCGTGGGCTCCGTCCTCCCCCGCCTCACGTTCGAGGGCACCGTCACCTTCCAGGAGCGCGTGGCTCTCCCCGGAGCCACCTCCGTGGACCGCAACTTCACCGACCCGCGGCGCTCCGAATACCGTTTCGCCGCCCGCCAGCCGATCTTCTCCGGACTGGCCGAATTCTACGAGCTGCGGCGCCAGGGACGCCTCTACGAGGCGCAGGAGGAAACGCTCCGCCACGCCCGCCTCCTCCTCTACGCCGACGTCGCCGACGCCTTCTACGCCGTCCTCCAGCTCGACCGCGAACGGGCCACCGTCGAGGACGCCTTGCGCCTGGCGCGCGAGCGCCTCGAGGAACTCGCCCAGCGCCAGCGCCTCGGAATTTCGCGCCGCTCGGAGGTGCTGGCGCAGGAAGCCGAAGTCGCATCCCTGGAAGCCTCGCGGGAACGCCTGCGCGGCGCGCTCTCCGTGGCCTGGGAAGCCCTCGGATTCCTGGCCGGCTTCGAAGGAACCCGCAACCTCGTCGACACGCGGCCCGAACCCTCGCCGCCCCCGCCCGTCGAACGCTTCCTCGCCCGGGCGCTCGCCGGGCGGCGGGACCTCCGCGCCCTGGAGCGGCGGGTGGAAGCGGCCCGGCAGGCCGTGGGCGTCGCCCGCGCCGGGTACTTCCCCGTCGTAGACCTCGAAAGCCGGTATTACACCCACCGCGAGGGCTTCTCCGAAGACGTGACCTGGGATGTCGCGCTCTCCTTCGAGATTCCCATCTTCGAGGGCGGCGTGACCCAGGCGCGCCTGCGCGAGGCCCGTTCGGCCGTCCGCTCCGCGGAGCTGGAGCTCGACCGCCTGCGGCGCGCGATCGATCTGGACGTCCGCCGCGCGTGGATCGAGGTCGGCTCCCTCCTCCAGGAACTCCGGGCGCTCGAAGCCGCCGTGCGCAGCGCCGAAGAAAACTACGATCTCGTCCAGGCGGAGTACCGCCGCGGCATCGTTCCGAACCTGGAAGTCCTGGCCGCGTTCACGACGCTCCAGCAGGCGCGCCTCGCCCGCGACCGCGCCCGCTACCAGGCCAAGACGGCCTCGGTGCGGCTGGCCGTCCAGAGCGGCCTTTCCCCCGGAGACGCGCCATGAAAACTCCTCTGTCCCTCACCCTCGCGGCGCTTCTGGCGGTCGGTCCGGCCGCCTGCCGTCCCCCGGAGCAGCCCCGACCCTCCGCCGCGGCCGCCCGGAAACCCCGGGCGACGGTTTTCGTCGTCGCCCCGCGCGAGGTCGAGTACGCGATCGAGGCCACCGGCACGATCGAGGCGGTCGAGGAGCTTTCGATCCCCGCGCGCGTCGCCGGCATCGTCGATCGCGTGGCCTTCAAAGAAGGGGACGCCGTGACCCCCTCGAGCGTCCTGGCGGAAATCGAAATCGACCGGTACCGCCTGGGCGAGGAGCGCGCGCGCGCCGAGCTCGAGCGCGCGAAAGCCCAGGCCGAACTGGCCGAGACGCTCCTGGCCAACCGCGAGAAGCTCTACGAGGAAGGCCGCCGCCAGGGAAAGGAATGGGTCACCGAGGAGCAGATGGTCACCTGGCGGTCCGACGCCCGCAAGGCCCGCGCGGACGTCGAGCGCGCCCGCGTGGAGCTGGAGCTGGCGCGCCTGAACCACCGCGACGCCCGCGTCCGCCCGCCCCTGGCCGGCGTCATCCACCGCAAGCTCGTCGCCACGGGCGACTACGTCCGCCCCGAAACGGTCGTCGCCACCATGCTCAACGTGAGCGCCCTGCATCTGCGCTTCCCGGTGACGGAGCTCGAGGCCGCGCGGCTGGCCCCCGGGCAGGAAGTGACCTTCAGCGTGCGAACGGAGCCCGGCCGGGAATTCCGCGCCCGGCTTTTCCACGTGAGCCAGAAAGCGGACCCCGTCACGCGCGCCGTCGAGTGTCGCGGAGAAATCGCCGCCGCCGGAGCGTCCCTGCGTCCCGGCGCCTTCGCCCGCGTCCGCGCGGTCACGGGGAAGCAGACCTCCCTCGTCGTGCCCGAGCGGGCGGTCCTGCCCACGGAACGGGGGTTCCTCGTTTACGAGCTCTCCGACGGGCGCGCCGCGGCCCGCCCCGTCCGCCTGGGCCTGCGCCTGGACGGTCACGTCGAAATCCTCGAGGGCCTCCGGGCCGGCGCGAGGATCGCGACCGACGGCGCGGCGTCGCTGCGCGACGGCATGGAGGTCGACATCGTTGAGGCCGCGCCATGAACCTCTCCGATCTCTCGATCCGTAACCCCGTCTTCGCCTGGATGCTCTCGGCGTTTCTCATCGTCTTCGGGCTGATCTGCTTCGACCGCCTGGGCGTCAGCCAGATGCCCGACGTGGACTTCCCGACCGTGCGCGTCGAGGTGGCCCTCGAAGGGGCCTCGCCCGAGATCATGGAAACGGAGGTCGTGGACGTCCTGGAGGACGCCGTCATGAGCGTCCAGGGGATCCAGGAAATCACCGCGACCGCGCGCCAGGGCCGGGCGTCCCTCAACATCGAGTTCGAGATCGGCCGGGACATCGACGCCGCCGTCCAGGAGGTGCAGACGAAGATCGCGCAGGCCCAGCGGCTCCTCCCGCACGACATTGACCCGCCCACCGTGGAAAAGACCAACGCCGATGACAACGCCTTCATGTGGATCGCCCTGTCCGGGCATGTGCCGTACCCGGACCTCGTCCACTTCGCGCGGTACCGCCTCAAGGACCGCCTCCAGACCGTCCCGGGCGTCGGCGAGGTGATTCTGGGCGGATACCTCGACCGCAACATGCGGATCTGGCTCAAACTGGAGGAGCTCGAAGCGCGGGACCTGACGGTGGCCGACGTGATCGCCGCCCTCGGCCGGGAACACGTGGAGGTTCCGGCCGGCCGCCTGGAGTCCTCCACGCGCGAGTCGAACGTGCGGGCCTTCGGCGAGGCGCCCTCCGCCGAGGAGTTCCGCTCGATCGTCATCGCTCACCGCAACGACGCCCCCGTGTTCCTGGGCGACGTCGCCGTCGTGGAGGACGGCCTGGCGGACCGGCGGCGCCTGGCGCGCGCGCTGGGGGTCCAGGCCGTGGGGCTCGGCATCAAGAAACAGTACGGGGCCAACGCCGTGCAGGTCGCCCGCGCGGTGCGCGAGAGAATCCGGGAAATCCAGCCCGAGGTTCCGCCCGGAATGACGCTCGAAGTCAATTCGGACATCACCGTCTTCGTCGAGGAATCCATCCACGAGATCCAGTTCACGCTGGTGCTCTCGGTGATTCTGACCTCGATCGTGTGCTGGCTTTTCCTCGGGTCCTGGACGTCCACGCTGAACGTGCTCCTGGCGATCCCCACGTCGATCGTGGGGAGCTTCATTCTCCTCTACGCGCTCGGCTTCACGATCAATACGTTCACGCTCATGGCGCTGTCCCTGGCGGTGGGCATCGTCGTCGACGACGCGATCATGGTGCTCGAGAACATCGTGCGCCACCGGGAGCGCGGGGAGCCCCGCGCCCGGGCGGCCCGCAACGGCACCCGGGAGATCATGATGGCCGCCTTCGCGGCGACCCTGGCCATCATCGCGATCTTCCTCCCGATCGCGTTCGTCCAGGGCCTGATCGGCAAGTTTCTTTACCAGTTCGGCGTGACGCTGTCGGTGGCGGTGGCCCTGTCGCTCCTCGAGGCGATCACGCTGACGCCGATGCGGTGCGCCCAGATGCTTTCGGTCGCCGACGAGAACCGGTTCCTTTCCCGGTTTTTCCGCGGGCTGGCGAACGCCTACCGCGCCGTCCTGGCCCCGTGCCTGCGGTGGCGCTGGGCGGTCGTCGCGCTCTCGATGGCGGGGTTCGGGGCGTCGCTTTTCCTCCTGCCCCGCCTGCGCCAGGAGATCGTGCCGCCCCAGGATCAGTCCATGGTTCTCGTGCGCTTTCAGACCCCCGTGGGCTCCTCCATCGACTACACGGACGCGCGCCTTCGGGAGGCCGAGCGTTTCCTCGAGGAGCAGCGGACCCGGGGCCCCGTGAACCGCTATTTCAGCGTCGTCGGAGGCTTCGGCGGAGGAGACGTGGACACGGGCGTCATCTTCATGACCCTGAAGCCCCGGCGCGAACGGCCGCCGAGCCTGCGGAATCCCGGCGAACCCATGAGCCAGCACGAGTTCATGGGAATCCTTCGGGCGCGCCTGAACTCGATTCCCGGAATGCGCGGCGCCTACGTGAGCGACCTCTCCATGAGGGGCCTCACGGGCCGCGGCACCACGTTCCCCATCGAGTTCGCCGTCACGGGCGACGACTGGGCCCGCCTCGGGGAGTATTCGGAACGCCTCATGGAGAAGATGCGGGAGACCGGCCTCCTCGTGGACGTCCACAGCGATTACCTCGTGGGCATGCCCGAGGTCCGCGTCTATCCCGACCGCCGCCGCGCCGCCGAACTCGGCGTCAGCATGCTCGACATCGGCACGGCGATCAACGCCCTGATCGGCGGCGTCCGGGTCGGAAAGTTCGAGGAGGGCGGGCACCGCTACGACATGCGCGTGCGCCTGGTTTCCGACCAGCGCTCGCGCCCCGAGGACATCGAGCGCCTCACCGTCCGCAGCCGCGACGGGCGGCTCGTGAAACTGTCCGAGGTCGTGCGGCTCGTCGAGACGCCCGGCGTCCAGAGCATCACGCGGCGCAACCGGGCCCGGGCCATCACGGTCCGGGCCAACCTCGCCCCGGGCGCTTCCCAGAAGACCGCCTCCGAGCGCATCCGGGCGATCGCCCGCGAAGTGCTGCCCCCGGGATACGGGCTCGAGGAGACGGGCTCGTCCCGCTTCTTCTCCGAGAGCGGCCGGGCTTTCCTCTTCGCGATCGGCCTCGGGGTGGTGGTGGCGTACATGGTCCTCGCCTCCCAGTTCAACAGCTACGTCCACCCCGTCCTCGTGCTCCTGGCGATGCCGTTCAGCGTGACCGGGGCGCTGGCCGCGCTCTGGGCGGCGGACCAGTCGCTCAACATGTACAGCATGATTGGGATTGTGCTCCTCATGGGGATCGTGAAGAAGAATTCCATTCTTCTGGTCGAGTTCACCAACCAGCTCCGCCAGCGCGGACGCGGCGTGCGGGAGGCCCTGCTTGAGGCGTGCCCCATCCGGCTCCGGCCGGTGCTGATGACGTCGATTTCGACGATCGCGGCGGCGCTTCCGCCGGCCTTGGCCCTCGGGCCGGGGGCCGAGACGCGAATCCCGATGGCGCTCGTCGTGATCGGCGGGATGGCGGTTTCGACGCTCCTGACGCTTTTCGTCGTGCCGTGCGCCTATCTCATTCTTCCGGGCCGCGTCCGCCCGCTCGAGGACGAGGCGCCCGAGGAACCCCGTCCCGCCGAGGAACCCGCGGTGCCCGCGGCCCGCCCGGGACCGTAATTCCGGGATCTACCGCGAAAAACGACGGCGCCGCCCCGCCGCCACGGCGGCCGCCAGGCCCGCCGCGGCCAGGAGCGCCTGGGGGGCGACCCCCGCAGGAATGGAGCTTCCGCAGCTGCACCGGCCGCCGTCGAAGAAGCCTTCCTCATGGTCGCCCGTCCGGGGCTGAGTCGAGGGAGGAGGCGCCGAAAGAGGCGTCGCCGTCACCTGGTTGGACGGGCAGCTCTCCATGACGGAAATCGCGGTGACGTAATACGTGTACGAGACACCGCCGGTCGCCGTGGTGTCCGTGTACGGCGGAGCCGCCGGAGTCGCCAGGAGCGTGAACGCGGGAAGGGACGCATCCATGCGGTACACCGCATACCGCGTGGCGCCCGCCGCCGGCGCCCAGTCCAAGGTCACCTGGTTCAGCCCTTCCGTCGCCAAAAGCCCCCCCGGCGGCGCCTGCCCCGTGCGCAGGATATTGATCTCCGCCTGCGACAGCGACCGGTTGTAAACGCGGGCCTCGTCGATCTGGCCGTTGAAGAAGTGCGCATCCATGCCCACCCCCAGGACCAGCTGCGACGAACCGTCCGCGGGAGCGGTGGCGGTACCCGTCGTGGGATCCGGGTTGCCGTTGACGTACATCGTCATCTGCTGCGTTCCCGCGTCGTACGTCGCCGCCACATGGGTCCAGGTGTTCAAGGGAATCGTCCGCGGGGCGGTCGAAATGCCGTTGTTTCCGGTGTTATGGCACACCGCGAAGCTGAGATGCTCCGAGGAATTCAACCTCATCATATATCCCCGGATCGCCGCGGACCCGGTCCACTCCCACTTTTCGATGATCCCTTGCTGGGTCGAACTGTCCAACGTCGGTCGGATCCACGCCGCCAGCGTGAGAGAGCCCGTCATGCTCAAGGAAGCCGAATCCGGCACGCGCACCGCATCCTGTTCCGACTGCACGAAGGAACGGCTGGCCGAGTTGCACGAAAAATTCGTCATCGGCGGCAGCTCGGTGCTCCGAACGGGCCCGCCGTAGGTGCCGTGGTTGTTGTATCCGGACGAATCCGCCGCCTGGGTCGCCGTGGCCGGTTCATCCAGGCGCCAGTAGCCCACCAGCTCCGGAATGAGCGGGCCGCTTTGCGCCGCGGCGCGCACCGGCGCCGCTCCCCGCCCGTCCCCCGCTCCCCCCGTCGCCAGGACCGCCACTCCGAGAAGACGCACCGCCCGACCGATCCGACGCTTGAGCTTCATCGCCCGAACGCCTCCCCAAAACCCCCTGAACCCGCCCCTCGTTGGAAAGTGACCGCCCACGCCCGTTTTGCGACCAAATTTTTTCTGCCGCACGCGGCTCGGGTATAGTCACCCTAGATATGGATGACGAGGCCCTGGTCCGGGCGGCGCGCAAGGGTGATCGCGAAGCCTATGGCCGCCTCGTGGCCCGGTATGCCCGCGCCGTGATCGCCCGCCAGTACGGCTGAACGAAGGAGATGTCCTCGGCCGAGGACCTGGCCCAGGAAACCTTCCTTCGCGGCTGGCAGGGCCTGGCGCGCCTGAGAGAGGACCGCGCCTTCGGGAGCTGGATTCTCTCGACGGCCGCCTTCGTCTGCCGGGAATGGCTCCGGGCGCGTCGGAGGGCGGAATCGATGACCGCCGCGCCCGAACCCCCGGCGGCCGACCCGTTCGCCGGCGAGACCGGAGCCGACCCCGAGCTGGCCGAGGCGATCGCCGAGCTTCCGCCGGAAGCCCAGGAACTCCTGGCGCTGCGGCACGGCGAAGGGCTGAGTTGCGAGGAAATCGCCCGGCGTCTCGGCAAGCCGCTGGGCACGGTGACGAAAACCCTTTCGCGCCTCTACGCGAGGCTGCGCGAAAGGCTGGTGAGGCGATGAACGACGACCTGGAGCGCCGACTCGACGAGTTCTACCGCAAGCTCGAGGTGCCGTCGCGCCGCCTGGCGGCGCGGTGGCGCGGGGAGCGACGCGCTCGATCCCCGTTCTTCGCGCCCGCGGCGCTCCTGGCGGCGGCGGCCGCCGCCGTCGCGGCCGTGATGCTCCTGGCGCTCGTCCCGCGGGCGGAACGGCCCTCGCCCGCGCCGCGTCCCCCCGCCCCCGCTCCTCTGGCCCGAACCGACAACCCTGGGCCGGCGCCCGCGGTACATCCGAAGTTGGATCCGCCTCCCACCCGGGCGCCGGCTCCCGTAATTTCTCCCCCCGCCCCGCGTCCCGAGCCGCCGACACGCCCCGAGGAACGGCCCGCCGCCCCTCCGGCGACGCCCGAACCGGCTCCCCCCGCGCCGGCGGCGCTCCCGCAACCGCCTCCCCCCACGCCCCCTTCCCCGGCGCGAACCGTCGAAGCGCCGCGGGCGACCGCCCTCGTGCCCGAAGTGGAAGGATCCTTCGACGTGGGCGACCGAACTCTCCGAGGCCGCCAGAAGGACCTGGCTCTTGCCGCCGGCGACGTGGTGCGCGCGAACTCCCTCGTCCGGCTCGAGTGGTCCGAGGATCAGTTCATCCTCCTGGCCCCTGGAAGCGTCGTCGAAGTCCGGCTGGAGGACGCCCTCGTTCTCCAGCTCGACAAAGGCGATCTCCTCCTGGAGCATCCTCCGGGCTCTCCGTCCCCCCGGGTCGTCACCCGCGCCTGCGAGGTGCGCCCCGAGGCCGCCTCCTGCATCGTCAAGACGATCCGGAACCGCACCCACGTGGCCGTCGAGCGCGGACGCGTCGAGGTGCGCAACGCGCGCGGGCGCGCCCTGGCCCGCGCCGGCCAGGGCGTCACGGCCGCGGAGGACGGCCCGCCGTCCGACCCCGTCCCCGCCGATCCGCGCGCCTGGTCGTGGACCCGCGGCCACCGGTCCCCGGAGCGGCTGCTCTTCTTCGACGATTTCTCGCGACCCGGCGCCTGGGAGGCGGACTTCGAAGGCGGCACGGCGCGCGGCCGGCCCCAGCCGCCGGTTTTCGCCGGCGTGGTCACGATCGCCTCCCAGAAGCCGCCGCTCTTCGAAGTGCCGATCCGCGGCATGCTCACGCTCGTCTACCGCTGCGACCGGGCGGCCAAGATGTACGTCCAGTTCTTCGCCGAGGACGCCCGCGTCAATTTCCGCCGCGAGTTCATGGCTCTCCGCGGTTCGGCCTGGAGAACCGTGACGCTCGATTTCGATGACTTCGTCTCGACCTCCCCGGACCGCTATTCCGGCCGCGTCCCTCCCGGCTCCTCCGTCACGAACCTCGGCATCTTCTACGGAGAAAGCGAGTCCCGCGGCACGATCTGGGTCAAATCCGTCCGAGTCGTGGAATTAAGACCGTGAGACGGTTCGGCCTCCTCACGGTGCTGGCCGCGTTCGCTTCCTGCCGTCCGAACGTCCCGTCCCCTTCGGCGCCGCCTCCCCCGCCCCCTTCCGCGGCCGTTCCGCTTCCGAAAATCAACCACGAAGGCCGCGCCTTGCCGCCGCTGCCGAGGATCGACCGGCCGATCCTCTTCGACACGCCCGAGGCGGACGCCGTCGTCTCGGCCCTCCAGATCTTCCCCAAGGACAACCCCTGGAACGAAGACATTTCCGATCGCCCCCTCCATCCGGATTCCGAAAAGATCGTGGCCGCCGTGGGAGCCGACAAGCGCTTCCGCTTCAACCTGGACATGGGCTTCATTCTCATCCCCCCCCGCCAGCCGCCCGTGCCCGTCGAGATCACGAGCTATCCGGCCGAGTCGGACCCCGGCCCGCATCCCATTCCGGACGAAGCTCCGATCGAAGGGTGGCCGCTCTGGCCCGGCTATGCGGGCAAGACCCTGGAGCAGGTCCAGCGCGAAGGCGATGGAGACCGGCACGTCCTCGTGGTCGATCCGGTCCGGAACCGCCTCTACGAGCTTTTCCACGCCTTCCGGACGGACGGCGGCTGGCGCGCCGCCGGCGCCGCCGTCTTCGACATGGCCTCCAACCGCCTGCGCCCGAGGGACTGGACCTCGGCCGACGCGGCCGGTCTGCCGATCTTCCCCGCCGTGGTGCGTTACGACGAGTGCGCGCGGGGCATGGTCGAACATGCCCTGCGCGTGACGATCCGCCGCACGCGGAAGGCCTACGTCTATCCGGCCACCCACCAGGCCGGCCACGGGAACGACCCTTTCTGGCCCCGGATGGGCGAGCGCTTCCGCCTGCGGCGCGATTTCGACATCCGCCCCTACCCGCCTCACGTTCAGGCCATCCTCAAGGGCCTGAAGAAGTACGGAATGATCGTGGCGGACAACGGGATCGAGTGGGCCGTGTCGATCGCTCCGGACCGCCGAATTCAGGGCCTCGAGTCGCTCCACGAGCGTCCCCTGCGGGGGCGCGATTTCGAGGTGATCATCCCTACGGGACCGGCGGAAGGGCCGCGGGCCGCTTCACAGCGGTGAAGCGATCGGCTCGATGCGCGGCATCGGCTCCGTCATCGCCAGATCGATTTCCACGGGGTTCGGCAGGATGTTCCCCTGGGCGTCGGCGACCACGGCGATGACGGGTTTTTCGGGAATTTCCGGCTGCGCCCGCACCACGCGCGCGATTTCTCCGCCTTCCAGGCGCACGTAGCTGCCCAGAGGATAGATCGACATCGCGCGCACGAAGGCCTGCACGAGGTCCCAGTCCAGCATCCCCTTGGCCCCGTCGTCCATCACGATCTTCATCGCCTGGTGGGGCAGAAGGGGCAGCCGGTGGGCGCGCGGGGACACCATCGCCCCGTAGGTGTCCACCACGTTGATGAGCCGCGCGTAGAGATGGGTCTCCTCGCGCTTTTTACCCGCGGGATACCCGCTCCCGTCCGGACGCTCGTGATGCTCCAGAGCAACCCGCGCGACGACGTCCCGCAGCACCACCTCCTTGGTGAGAAGCAGCGCCCCCTCGATCGGATGGCCCTTGACCTGTTCCCACTCTTCCTGGTCGAGAGCAGCGTGCTTGGTGAAGACTTCGTCCTTGATCTTCATCATCCCCACGTCGTGGAGGAGGCCGCACACGGCCACGGTTTCGATCTCCTCCCGGGGCAGACCGATCGAATGCGCCAGGAAGAGCGCGAGCTTGGCCACGTTCAGGCAGTGGCGCGAGACGTACTTGCGCGTCCGGGCCCGGTAGGTGAGATCGAGAAAATCCCAGATCGGCCCCTTCTCGAAGCGCCGCATAAGCTCGCTCACGGCGCCCCGCAGAAGATCCGCGTCGAGCGATCCCGAGCGCGAAAGCTTCCGCAGAAGAAGCCGCACGCGCCCCAGAAGGCTCCGCCGCCGCACGACCATGCCGCCCGAGGGCACCAGAAGCTGCGTGTCGCCGGACCGCGGCGCCGCCGCGGACGTCACCACCGACACGTCTTCCCCTCGGCCGGGCGTCTCCGGGATCTCGTCGAGCCACTCGGGCAGCTCCACGGTGCCGGCGAAAACCTCGAAGGGCGCCACCCACTCCCGAAGCTCCTCCGGCTTGCGGCCGGGGAAGAGCCGCCGCAGGCGGCGAAGCATCTCCTCGCGTTCCTCCAGCGCCAGAGGATCCCTCCGGGCGTTCTCGGCCACCAGCAGCTCGAACGCCTCCCGGTCGTCCAGGTCCCGCACGAACGCGGGAACCTCGCCCAGGCCCAGGCGCCGGCAGGCCCGGTACCGGCGCTCCCCGCAGACCACCTCGTAATCCCTCCCCGAGGGACGGACGACGAGAGGATGCAGAACGCCGTACCGCCGGATGGAGGCCGCCAGTCGCGCGAGCTCCTCCTCCGTGGGTTCGCGCCGGCCGGGCAGCCCGCGCGAACGGATCCGCGCCACCGGAATCCGCTCCGGACGCACCGGACGTTCTTCGCCGATCATCGCCTTTCAGACAACATCGTCCGTTCCCCGGCCCGCACCGCAGCGGCTTCAGAGCTCCTTGCGCAGCCGCTCCAGGAAGTCCCCGTACCCGTGTTTGCGCCAGAAGCGACGGGCGGGCTCGTTGCGAACCGAGACGTTCGCCTCCGCGTACGCCAGCCCCCGCTCCCGGAACCACCCGTGCGCCGCCTCCAGGAGGCGCCCGCCGATCCCCTGCCGCCGGCGCCGCACGGAAATCTCCGAAACGTACCCGAACCGCGTCCACGGAACCACGGGGGGATTCTCGAGAATCATCGCCAGGCAGTAGCCCTCGAGCCGCCCCGGCGTCTCCTCCGCCACGAAGACCGCCGACCGGTCCGTCGCGAGGTGACCCTCGATCCATTCCGCCATGACGGACTCCGCGACCGGCGTGCGCGTGAACCGAGGGTCGAGCGGCGTGTGGAAATCCCACATCTCGCGCCACAAGGCGACGATCTGGTCCACGTCCTCGACCCGCGCTCGCCGGACGACGATCACGCGCCCTCTACCGGCGTTCTTTCTTCCACGCCGCAGGGTCGGGAGCGGCCGAGAGCGTGCGCCGAACCTTCATGAAGGCGAGCGAGAGCGCCGTCAGAAACTCCTCGGGATCGGCCCCCGGAAGCGCGCCCGGATGGGCGGAAAAGAACTCCTCGATCCGCGCCGGCGCTTCGTCGATCGACGCTCCGGCCAGCGCCTTCTCGAGCCGCGCCAGCGACCCCGGCGGCTCGTCCCGGAGAGAGCCGTCGAAGCGGACGGATTCCAGGCACCGCCGCGGCCCCGCGGCCAGAACGATCGTGGCGCGCAACGTGCCCCCGGCGCCCGTGCGAATCTCCCCCGTCACCCCTTCCCCTGCGGTGGACACGGCCGGCCTCCTCTCCGAGGACTCTCTTTGAACTATAACGGGGCCGGAGTTCGCCGGTCAAGCGCGCCGGCGGAACCGCGCCTCCCGCGTTCACTCCTCGAGAATCGGCGGATACTCGCTTCGGTGACGAAGGCCGTTCGAGTAATAATCGAGCTGCGCCCGCCGGAACGCCGCCAGGCGCGCCCGAAGATCTTCCGCCTCGCGCGGGCGCGCGGAGAACACGTCCTCCCTCTCCCCCGGATCCCGGCGCAGATCATAAAGCGCCGTCCGGCCCTCGCGCGAATCGTAAATGAGCTTGAGCCCCGAACGCACGATTCCCAGATGCGTCGTCCACGCGGTGTCCGAAAGAAGATACCGCGACCGCTCCGGCCGGACGCCCGCGGCCACGAGACTCGTTCCCTGAAACGACGGATGCGCCGGAAGCCCCAGAAGATCGCAGAGCGTGGGAGGCACATCCAGAAGCTGCGCGGGTCGGCCGTCCGTCCCCGACGCCAGCCCCGGGGCGCGCAGAACGAGGGGCACCCGCATGACCTCCTCGTACACGCTGTTGGCGTGCGCCGCCAGGCCGTGCTCGTAGAAGCCTTCCCCGTGATCCCCGCAGACGACGACCACGGTGCGCTCCCAGAGGCCCCGCCCGCGCAGGACGGCGAAAAGCCTCCCGAGCTGCGCGTCAGCATAGGCCAGGGCATCCTCGTAAAGGCCTTTCACCGCCTCCGTCTTCTCCGGAGGAAACCAGCCGATCGTCAGCGGAAAATCGATCTCCCGGGGTCCGAACCGGCGCGGAAAATCGGGAGGAATCGTGTACGGCAAATGCGGCGCATGAAGGTTCAGCGCCAGGAAGAACGGCGCTTCCCCGAGCCCCTCCACCCAGCGGATCGCTTCGTCCACGGTTTCCCGGTCGTCGATCGCCGCCGTGGGAACGATCCCGCCGCGCCTCCGGGCGTCGAAATAGACCTCGAGCCCCGGCGTCCGAAGATACCGGTCCATGCGGCCCCACCCCTCGTTCTGAGAGGAGAAGATCGCCGTCCGGTAGCCCAGCGCCTTGAGGAGATCGTAGACCAGGACCCGCGCCCACGGGGGATCGTCCGGGTACCGATAGGGCTCCCGCGCCCGAAGCGGATAGTGCGAGGAGAACACGCACGGCACGGCGTAGTCCGTGTGCGAAGCCTGCGTGTAACAGTCCGTGAAAACCCGCCCCTCGCGCGCCAGGGCTTCGACGGCCGGCATGATCTCGCGGGGGCTTCCGCCCGCCGCGAGCCGGTCCGCGCGCAGGGAATCGACGAGCGCCACGACCACGTTCCAGCGCCGTACCGACGAAAGGTCCACGCGGGCCAGATACCGCTCCATCGGAACGACCGGGCGGCGCACGATCCGCACGGGCGCGTCCGGCGGCGGCTCTCCCAGGGCGTCCCGACGCGGAAAAAGCGCGGCCACGAGATGCGTCAGCGGCCCCGCCCGGTCGGCGCGACGGAGGCGATAGAGTTCCCCCGTGGAGTACGCGATTCCCGTGGCGGGATCCCGGACGATCTCGTC